>CAKRJM010000029.1 GCA_934351765.1 uncultured Lachnospiraceae bacterium
TATCAATAGTTTCATATTCTGCTCTCTGAATCTGTGTATCAATAGCAGTGGTATTTACTCCAGTTCTTGATACTTCTGTTGCAAGCTGTTCACGGAAATTGGAAATCACATCTTCATACGTTTTCATTTGTGCAAACTGATAACCAATTTCCTCTAACCGTTTTATAAAATTTGTCAGACCATCCTCTGTCGTATATAGAATCATATCTGGTTTTTCTTTGTTCATAAATTCATTTTTCCCCTTGAACTCAGATACAATATTTTCTACATATCTAATTTTTCAATACTAATGCCTACCGTTCCTTGACACCTCTCTGCGGAAGTTCTGCTCTCGCGCTTCGCGCTCGACAGAACGACTGTGGCTCTAAGACTCAGACTTTGCTTCGCTCGTCTTCGTCAAGAGCACACATGTCTCTGCGGTTCGCTGTTTCCGCTCTGGCTTCGCACCTCTCTGCGGAAGTTCTGCTCTCGCGCTTCGCGCTCGACAGAACGACTGTGGCTCTAAGACTCAGACTTCGCTGCGCTCGTCTTCGTCAAGAGCACACATGTCTCAACTCCATTGGTTCCAGGGAACATATCGACGCAGCAGACGCGTACAGCTCGATAACCGGCCTGTACGAATACCTCCAGGTCGCGGGCGAGGGAGGTGGGCTTGCAGCTGATGTATACGATCTTGTCAACGCCGTAGCTGATGATTTTCGGCAGTGCCTTGGGATGGATTCCGTCGCGGGGCGGATCGAGAACGATGAAGTCCGGCTTTTCTTCGATGTTGTCCAGTACCTTCAGGACATCACCGGCGAGGAAGCGGCAGTTTTCCAGTCCGTTTCCGGCGGCGTTCAGTCTGGCTGCTTCCACGGCCTCTTCTACAATCTCCACACCAATAACCTCGCGGCAGACCGGTGCCAGCACCTGAGCGATGGTTCCGGTTCCGCTGTAAAGATCATACACCAGGCGGCCATCCACATCTCCTACATATTCTCTTGCAGTCTGATAAAGCACTTCTGCACCGGCAGAATTCGTCTGGAAAAAGGAAAAGGGCGTGATCTTGAACCGCAGGCCCAGGATCTCTTCATAAAAATGATCCTGTCCGTACAGGACTGTGGTTTCATCACTCTGAACCACATCGGCCAGGCTGTCATTTCGCATGTGAAGAATTCCGGCGATGGTTCCTTTCAGGGAACGTGCTTCCAGTCTGGATGCGAACTCGGAAAGAAAGGCCGCTTCTCCCTCCTCCGGTGTCGCTCCGTCAAAGAAACATTCCTCCGTCTGTCCGCTTGTCACCAGTGCCACCAGGATCTCTCCTGTCTTCCATGCCTTTCTCACCAGCAGATGGCGCAGATAACCGGTATGACGCATTTTCCGGTAAAACGGGAGCTGTTTCTCCCGGCACAGTTCCAGCGTTTCCAGCAGGATTGCCCGGAAATCCTCATCGGCGATCCGGCAGTCATCTACTGTAATAATATCATGGAAGCTGCCTCGCTTATGAAGCCCCAGCTCCAGAGGCCCGTCCTTCACCAGGTCACCAAACGAATATTCCATCTTATTACGATAGCCGTACTGTCTGGGGCTGCCCTTAATCCCCTCAAAGACCTCATCGGGACAGTTTTCTCCGAGAAGCTCCCGAACCATGGAGGCCTTTAATTCCAGCTGCTTTTCGTATGGCATGGACTGATAGCTGCATCCGCCACAGCTTCCGAAATGGCGGCAGAACTCTGTTTCTGATTCCATGGGAGACCGCTCCAGAAGCTCCAGAAGCCGTCCTTCTGCCTTTCCTTTCCGTTTCTTTCCGATGATTCCGCGGATTTTCTGACCTGGAAGTACATTCTTTACCACGATCCGGTCCCCGTCCACCGTCAAAATTCCCTTATTTGGAAAATCCAGACGCTCTACAATTCCCTCAAATGTTTCTCCCTTTTTCATGATAACCTGATCCTTTCTGCTCTCTGCGAATTGATGTCGCAATGGTCTGTATTTTTATGGCTGCCAAAAGCCCTGAACGGCTTGCGTGCTCCACCATGATAAAAGGGAGCCGCCTTCCGGCAGTTCCCTTCTTCTTTCTTTTCGTTCGATTCTCTGTCCATGAAACAGATCCCGTTTTTCATTTCCGGGAGTTTATGCTTCAGGATCCTCCTCAAAAGCATCTTCCTCTGCATGTGCCATGGTATCAGTGCTCTCTTCTTCCTTCTCAGCCGTTTCGGACGCTTCCGCTTCTTCATCCTCGCTGTCCTCTTCGTCATCATCAAAGAAGTCATCATCAAAATCATCATCGAAGTCATCTTCAAAATCTTCGAGATAATCCGGCGTGAAGAACCGATATACCGCATAGGCGATCGCTGCCACAGCTGCCACAGCACCGACAATTGCCAGTACCCAGAGTACCTTACCCTTCTTTTCTTCCTTCTGTTCCTCTTTATGGATCAATTCACTCAGTTTGCTCATACTTAACATCTCCTCAAGCTTTTTATTCATGGCTGTCTGTCCTTTCTTTCCCGCTTCAAAACTTATTTTGTATATTATAACACTCTTTTCCGGATTTTACTATGGAAATCTCACGGATTTCACAGAAATGTAATAAACTGGCGGACAGATTCACGTTCCCGTTCCAGCCCTTCCGGCGCTTCATTTCCGGTTCTTCAAGCATACTCTGGATCAGATCTTTTTCAGCTTTGCAAAGGTGGCATACAACCGTTTTATTCCGGCACGGTCAAAGTTCACTGTGACCGCATAATCACGCTTCTCTTCTGTGATACTGATCACTGTTCCGTCACCGAACTTCACATGTCTTACCCTGTCACCTTCCTGATAGGAAAGATGCTCCGCCTTTGTGACAGAAAACTGTTTTCCCATATAAACTGCCTTTGTATCATCGGAAGTACCGGCAGCATACTTTGCGCCAGGAGCCGTCCATGGACGAAAGGACTTTTTCTCAGCAGAGCTGTTTCGGCTTCCGTATCCCTTGTCCTCCTGCAGGAAGGAACTGCCGGACGAACGGAACACAGACGGCACGTCATCGCGCACAAGCTCCATAGGCGGGATTTCCTCAATAAAGCGGGACGGTTTGGAGAACCTTGTCTCTCCCTTGACCATCCGCTGTCTGGCACAGGTAAGGATCAGCTCCTTTTCTGCCCTGGTAATACCCACATAGCAGAGCCGCCGTTCCTCCTCCAGCTCTTCCGGATCATCCCCCATGATGGACATCATGCCCGGAAACAGTCCGTCCTCCATGCCGGCCAGATACACGTTAGGGAATTCCAGTCCCTTGGCGCTGTGAAGGGTCATAAGCACCACCCGGTTCTCGGAATCGTCCATGTTATCCACATCAGCAACCAGAGCCACTTCCTCCAGGAAGCCGGAAAGCGTTGCTTCCTCCTCACCGTCCTCCAGTTTTTCCTCATAGCTCACAGCCTTACTTTTCAATTCCTCGATATTCTCCAGCCGGGATTCCGCCTCCACAGGGTCGTCTCCCTCCAGATCCGTCCGGTAACCGGTATCATTCAAAATGTCTTCGATCAGGTCACTGATGGAATAATAGGAAAGCTTGCTGCGGAGCACCAGGATCTCATTGACAAACCCCTGGATTTTTCCGGCCGCCCGTCCAAGGCCCGGAACACGCTCGGCAAGCTGACATGCCTCAAAAAAGCTTAAACCGGCTGCCTCGGCATAGTTCATGACTTTTCCCACCGATGTTGCCCCGATCCCACGCTTCGGCACATTGATGATCCGCTGTACCGCCAGATCATCCTTTCCATTGGACACGGTCTTCAAATAACTCAGAATATCCTTGATTTCTTTTCGCTGGTAGAAATTCACTCCGCCCACCAGGCGGTAGGGAACACTGCGGTTCACACATTTTTCCTCCAGAAGTCTGGACTGGGCATTTGTCCGGTAAAGAACCGCAAAATCCGAATACTCCGCGCCATCCATCACCCGGTTCTGAATGTCCGCCACAATGGCATCGGCCTCCTCATAGGCCGTATCATACTGGCGAAACCGAACCGGCTTTCCGGCCTCATTCTCCGTCCAGAGGGTCTTCTCTTTCCGCCCTGCATTGTGACGGATCACCTCATTGGCCGCCCTTAAGATATTTCCGGTGGAACGATAATTCTGCTCCAGGCGGATCACTGCCGCACCGGGAAACGACTCCTCAAATTCCAGAATATTCTCAATGTTGGCTCCCCGGAATTTATAGATCGACTGATCATCATCGCCAACCACACAGAGATTCCGGTATTTCGCCGACAGAAGCTCCACCAGCCGGAACTGCGCCGTATTGGTATCCTGATACTCATCGACCATGATATAACGGAACCGTTCCTGATAATAGTCCAGCACTGCCGGATCACAGCGGAACAGCTCCACCGTTTTCATGATCAGGTCGTCAAAATCCAGGGCATTGTTCTTCCGAAGCTGTGCCTGATATTCCAGATATGCCTCCGCGATCCTGGTCTGCCGGAAATCCCCTGCTGACCGGGAGGAAAACTCCTCTGCCGTGATCAGCTCGTTTTTACAGTCCGAGATCTCCGACAAAATCGCCCGTTCCCTGTACTTCTTCGGATCCAGATCCAGCTTCTTGATAACCTGTCTCATTAACGTTTTCTGATCGTCCGCATCATAGATCGTAAAGTCGGAATCATAGCCCAGCCGGTCGATATAACGGTGCAGGATCCGCACACAGCTGGAATGAAAGGTAGACACCCAGACGGCATCCGCTCCATACTCCACCAGCTGATTCACACGCTCCCGCATTTCTCCCGCCGCCTTATTGGTAAAGGTCAGCGCCATAATATTCCACGGATTCACGCCGCATTCACTGATCAGATAGGCGATCCGGTGGGTCAGCGCCCTGGTCTTTCCGGAACCGGCTCCCGCCAGGACAAGCAGCGGTCCCTCCGTCGTTTCCACAGCCTTCCGCTGCATGGGATTTAAGGTATCATATATACTCATCGTCGTTTTCCATTTCTAATTCTAAGTCTGTCTGCCACAGGCAGATTTCTGTTTTCAGTTTCCGTATCCGGTACAAGTTTCCATTCCCGGCTTATCGCCAACGAAACCGCACCATGTTTTTTATTATAGCCGATATAACTCCGTCTTGGCAAGAAGCAGAACATACTTTCTGGTTATTTTGGTACAACAGGCATAAAAACGGCAGGGAAATTGCATATTTCCCGGTTGCCATCTGGTATTAAATACTATATAATGTTGCTTAGAGGTGAAAACATGAAAAGCAATGACGAGCTTGTTTCAGATCTTCTGGAACGTTTAAAGAAATTAAATTATATCCATACCAGCGAAATCCCGGCCATCGACCTTTACATGGATCAGGTGACAACTTTCATGGAGCAGCATCTTTCCAACGGAAAGCGTCACGACGAGGACAAGATCCTTACAAAAACCATGATCAACAACTATGTAAAAAATGATCTGCTGCCGCCGCCGGTAAAGAAAAAATATTCCAGGGATCATCTGATCCTTCTGGCCTTTATCTATTACTTTAAGGGCTTTCTGTCCATCGGCGATATCCAGGTGCTTCTGGAGCCTCTGGCAGAAAAATATTTCACCGAGGATCATAAAAAATTAGATAAGATTTACAGCGAGACCGTGAAGATCGAAAAGCTGCAGCTTATGGATTTGTTAAAAGAAGTGGAATCCCGTTCGGAGCTTTCCAGACGTGCCTTTAAAACCTACCCGGAAGAAGACCGGGAATATTTACAGCTGTTTTCCCTCGTCTGCATGCTGAGTTTTGATGTCTACCTGAAAAAACAGATGATCGAGCAGATCATTGATCAGATGCGCGCCGACAAAGAAGAAAAGGGAAAAGACAAGCCTCAGAAATAAATCGTTTATTTTCAAACCGGACTCTAATACGGAGCGTTTTGATTCACAGGACACTCTTTCCTGTCAAACAAAAACTGCCTCACGAACGTTTTCGTTATGAGGCAGTTTTTTATCTGTATGCTTCCAAACCATGACCCGCTCCGGATCATTTTTGTATGTTTCCCGCTTCTGTTATTTTTCTTCCAGTTCTTCCTTTTCGGTTTCGTCCTCATCCTGGCTTCCCAGGCGGGCAAATACCATATCATATCCATCATTCCCATAATTTAAAGAACGGTTCACACGGCTGATGGTTGCTGTGGAGGCTCCGGTCTTTTCCGCGATCTCCAGATAGGTCTTCTTCTGGCGGAGCATTCTTGCCACCTCATAGCGCTGAGAAAGGGAAAGCAGCTCGTTCACCGTACAAACATCTTCAAAAAAGCTGTAACATTCATTGATATCCTTTAGGGTAAGGACCGCCTGGAACAGATGATCCACGGCCTCCGTCTTCAATTTCTTATTCATGGTCAGTATCCCTCCAAAATGTTTTGGCTACTTTTCCATTTTATCATTTCACAGCTTTAAAGTCCAGACCTATTCAGATATTTTTTCAACTTTTCTTTATCGGTATTGACCACCAGCTCCTCCGGGAACCGGACAGTCTCCATGATGGCCAGCGCCTCATCGAATTTTCCGACCGAAGTCGGGAAATGGGAATCGGTGTTAACCACCACCTCCTGCCCGTACTGTTCACATAAACGCAGGATCTTCGGAATATTTTCTTCGGCATTGATCCGCCCGCCTCCCGGAACAAGGGAGCTGTTGTTGATCTCAATCAGTACGCCTGCCTCCCTGGCTCCCCGGATGACCGCTTCAAAATCCATGGGATAATGACCATCATCGATATGCCCCATGATATTGACATAGGGATTCACCATGGCCCTTAGCAGCGCCCTGGTATTCTCCGCCTTTGTGCCGGGTGTTAAGCATACGGTATGAAGACTGGCAATGCACAGCTTCATCTTCTTTAACAGCGCAAGATCCAGATCCACGGTTCCGCGGTAATCAATGATGTTCAGCTCCACTCCCATGAGGATCTCGACACCGTAAAGAACCGGATCGATGACCTTGAAATTACAGAAATACATGGAATCGGGACCACCAGGCATTTTCGGACCATGATCGGTAATGGCAAGAAGCTCAAGCCCTGCCTCCGATGCTGCCTTCGCCATTTCCAGAACAGTGCCATAGGCATGTCCGCTGGCGACTGTATGGCTGTGAGTATCTAAAATCAGTTTTTTCATGTCATATCTCCTCGTTCCGTTTTAACACGCTTTCGCAATTATGCCTTCCTGTAAATTTCCTTTATCTCCGGTACTCAATCCGCCGGCTTCTCTAACATAAACCTCTCAATAACCCGTGCAACTCCGTCTGCCTCATTGGACGCAGTGATATAATCGGCACACTTCCGGATCATGGGACAGCCGTTTTCCATAGAAACACCGAGACCTGCCGCCTTCACCATGGGCACGTCATTGTCATAATCTCCGCAGGCAATGGACTCCTGCGCCGGGATGTTCAGATACTCCAGCGTTTTTACAAGACCGCTGCCCTTATCGATCCCCGCCGGAAGGATTTCCAGATGATATGCCTCCGAACGGAACACAGAAAATTCTTCTCCAAGCGCCTCCCGCACAATAGGCTCCATTTCTGCGATCTTTTCTTCCGATCCCACCATCATCAGCTTCACCACAGGAAAATCCAGATACGCGATCAGATCATCGATCTGGCGGATATTCATGCGGACATTTCTGGCCTCCCCATGAACATAAGGGTCCTCACTGCTCTCGGTAATAATATCTGCTCCCTCATAGGTCAGAATTGCCGTCTCATACTGTCTGGACAGGCTGATGATCTGGGGGATACGCTCCTTTGGAAGCGAAACGGAAAATTTGATCCTTCCGTCCCTGCAGTCGATCAGTTCCCCGCCGTTGTAGGCCAGGATGTAGCCGCCCTCTTCATCCAGGGAAAGCTCCTTTGCCACCGGCCAGATCCCGTGGCTGGGACGCCCCGAAGCCAGCACCATGATCCCGCCCTTTTCGGTCATGGCCTTCACTGCCTCTTTCGTCCGCTCCGTCACCCGCTTGTCATCGGTCACAAGGGTTCCGTCCAAATCTGCTGCCAGTACTCTGTATTTCATAAATCCTCCTGTTCTCGGTTTCTGCTTTCAATGCTCCTGATGCATGTGTCTTGTAAGCTGCGGAATCTCTTATTGTTCAAGAAGCGGCTTTGCGTAAGCCTGAAAGGCATTCGGAAGCGCACGTCCTTCCCGGATCTCCTCTCTGGTATAAAACTGTCCCTCACACCGGATTTCCACGTCCTTTTTTAATCGGATATAATACCCCTTCATATGCCACTCCACATGGCTGAAAATATGCTTTGCTGCCGGAAGCGGTTCCATGCAGACCGTAAGCTCCTCCGAACAGCCCAGGTACGAAAGAATCTCTTCCGGCTCCTTATAGCCCTCCAGGTTCGGCAGCTCATAAAGCCCAGCAAGAAGCCCTCTTCCCGGCCGTTTCCGGATCAGGATCTTTCCGTCCTGCTCCACGGCAAGAACCGTTTTTTCTTCCAGCGTCCGCGGCTTCTTCGGCGTCTTCACGGGGATCTCACCGGTCGAGCCGTGACGGAAGGCAAGGCAAAGTCCTTTTAAAGGACATTCTTCACAATGAGGCGCCCCGTTGGGCACACAGACCAGCGCTCCGATCTCCATGAGTGCCTGATTGTACTGAGCTGCCCGGTCCCTGGGCATGAGTCTGGTGAGCATCTGCTCCATGCTCCGCTTCACAGACTGCTTCAGAATATCTTCCCGGCTTTCCAGAAGACGGGAAATGACCCGAAGAACATTTCCGTCCACGGCAGGAACCGGGATTCCGAACGCAATCGATGCCACTGCTCCCGCTGTATAGGAGCCGATCCCCGGCAGGGCCAGAAGCTCCTCATAGGATGCCGGAAGCGTTCCTCCATAGCGCTCTACCGCTTCGACAGCCGCCTTTTTCAGATTTCTTGCCCGGTTATAATAGCCCAGGCCCTCCCAGAGCTTCAACAGCTCATCCTCAGGCACACGGGCCAGAGACGAAATATCCGGCAATGCCGCCAGAAACCGCGCATAATACCCCTTTACCGCCTCCACTCTGGTCTGCTGGAGCATGATCTCCGAGATCCAGACATGATACGGCGTCGGATCCTCCCTCCAGGGAAGCACTCGCGCATGCTCTCCATACCAGGAAAGCAAAGGCTCCGTGGCCGCCAGGAGACGCTCCTCCTCCGATAACGGTGTTTTTTCCAGGATCGCCAGATCATCATACAGCGTTTCCCACGGCTTTGCAGCTGACGTCTGTGGTTTCTTTTCTTTCTGTCCGTCCATGGCCCACCTCCTTGCGTACAAAAGCGCCTGCCTCCCTCTGGAATGCAGACGCCCTGTGTTGTTTCCGGGTTTTATTTTGCTGCGATCGCCTCTACCTCAACAAGAACATCCTTGGGCAGTCTTGCCACTTCCACGCATGCTCTTGCGGGGCAGTCTGTTTTGAAATATTCCGCATAAATCGCATTGACCTTTGCAAAATCGTTCATATCCTTGATAAATACTGTGGTCTTAACCACGTCCTCGGGCTTTGCTCCTGCTGCCGCCAGAAGATTTACCACATTCTCCATGGACTGCTTTGCCTGTGCTTCAATTCCCTCAGGGATCTCACCGGTTGCCGGATTTACCGGGATCTGGCCGGAAGCAAATACAAAACCGTTTGCCTCGATTGCCTGGGAATAAGGTCCGATTGCTGCGGGTGCTTTGTCTGTGGAAATTACTTTCTTCATGTTACTTACCTCCTGTTAATTCTATGGTGTCTGTTTTTATCTGAATCTTCCCCTCTTTTAAGAGATGGCCCACGGCCCGCTTAAAGGCATTTTTCGTGAGCCCCGTCTCCAGCCTGATCAGCTCAGGGGCCGATTTATCGGTAAATGGAAGAATGCCGTTGTAGCTTTCGATGAGCTCATACACGCTTTCTGCATCGATACTCATCTGCTTGTAGGCCTTCTTTCTGGCGCTCAGTACCAGCTTTCCGTCCTCCCGGACACGGGACACTCTGGCCTCCAGCTCAGTTCCGGGAACCATATCCCGCTCCAGCTCGCCCGCCGGTATAAGCCCGAAATATTTCCGGTCCACGGCAACAAACCCACCGATGGAACGGTTGATCTCATATAAGATCCCCTTTACTTCATCGTCCTTTTTATAAGGCGAATCCGCACTCAGATATTTGTCGATCTTCATGGTTGCGCAAAGACGGCGGCTCTTGTCTGTGTAAAGGCTCACAAGAACCTTTTCTCCCTTCCGCACCTTCCACTTCTGCTCTTTAAAGGGCAGGAACAGATCCCGCTCCAGTCCCCAGTCTAAAAACGCGCCGATGGAACCGGCCTGTACCACTGTCAGAAGTCCAAGCTCCCCTATAACCAGAAGCGGCTCACGGACCGTAGCGATCAGCCGGTCCTCTGAATCCTTATACAGGAATACCTCCAGCTCATCGCCGACCTTGATTCCATCCGGTACCTGCTTTCTCGGAAGAAGAACGCCCTGCTCCATACTGCCGCCCTCGCCGAGATAGACACCGATTTCTTTTTTTCTTAATACCCTGAGGGTCTGCTTTTTTCCAAGTTCCATCATTCTGCTTTCCTCTGTGTTTCGGACACTGCCGCCTGCACCACGGCAAACGGTATTCCCTCCGGAGAGCCAAGCTCCACCGTCCAGATTCCGTTTTCCGCCCCCGCCGACGGGGCGATCACATCGCCCATGACAGCCGCCCGTTTATATTCCACCCGCAGCTTCCTAATTTCTTCCTCCGGCGGCAGCCATGGCTGCGCCATCTGAATATAAGCTCCGTTATTTACATGTCCGTTTGTATCAATCTGATAACACCGCACCGGAAATTTTTCCATCGGCTCCAGTCCCTCCGGAATCCGGATTTTCCGGCTCTGAGGCTCCATAGAAAGCGCCGGTTCCAGCGGATATACCGTCACACCGGCTCCCTCCGCTTTTGCAGGACGCCCGTTCTCAAGATCCAGATAGATCCAGATCGTCGCTGCTTTGACCAGAGGATTCTGCTTATCGTCCTGAATCAAAAAGTTTCGATAGCCGTACATGGCCTTAAAGCCGCTTGCCCAGGTTCCGATCGTGATATGCTCTCCAAGCTCCGGCCTTCTTAAAAATTCCACCTGCCAGGAGGAAATAAGCCAGGCCCGATTATGCTTCTTTAACTCTCCCACACCGACGCCGAGGGCTTCCGACTGGAAGATACTGCAGTCCTGCATATAATGGACGGCGGAACAGATCCCGAGACGACCGTCCGAAGCGGTCTCACTGTACCGCACCCTGCTGTCAAAGGTATACATAGATTTTCCTTTCTTTTACAAAAAAACCGGATCAATCGCTCGATCCGGTTTCGCTGGGCTGCAAGGATTCGAACCTTGAAATGCTGGAGTCAGAGTCCAGTGCCTTACCATTTGGCGACAACCCAATGTGTTCGTTGCTTTGTCGTTTCCGCTGCAACGAAGATTATTATATACCATAGTTTTTATTTTTGCAAGTACTTTTTTCAATTTTTTTCATTCTTTTCCTCACCCACATAACTGCGGTCAATCGTAATGGCACACTCCACCCGGCTGTCGTACGCTTTCAGTGCCCGCTCCAGCGCAAGGATCGTGTCCTCCACCTGCTCTTCGCTCCGCTCGTATGGCACCACAATGTCAAAAAACACATGAATGACTTCCTTTCCGTTTACCATGCGGAAATCGTGCATGGTGATCTGGCTGTCGATATTCTGCAGAGTCTCCAGAATCACCCGGCGGAACTGCCTGACTACCGGATCGGAATACTCCAGCGGATCCATATGGATCACCAGAAGGATCCCCAGCTTTTCCTTTGCCTCCCGCTCGATCCGGTCAATGATGTCATGAACGGCTTCCATATCCGCCCTTCCGTCCACCTCTGCATGGATCGATGCCATACTGTTGGAAGGGCCGTAGCTGTGCACGATCAGATCATGGGTTCCTTCGATCCCGTCATAGCTTTCCACAAAATCCTTGATCTTTTTATACAGCTTTGGATCGATAGCCTCACCGATTAACGGCTTTAAGGTGTCCCTGGCAATCCCGATTCCGCCGATGATCACCGCCGCCGAAACCACCAGGCCGATATATCCGTCGATGTTCCAGCCGAACGCGCCGTAAAGGATCACCGACAGGATCGTTGCCGAGGTGACCAGTACATCGCCCAGAGAATCTGCCGCCGTCGCCGCCATGACACTGGAACCGATCCGTTTTCCCAGCTTCTTATTAAAATATGCCAGCCAGAGCTTGATCCCGATGGACAGGCACAGGATCACCAGTGACACAGCCTGAAAGCTCAGGTCCTCCGGCTTCCGGATTTTTCCCACCGAAGTCTTAAAAAAGGTCCAGCCGACCTCGATCACCAGAAATGACACAATCAGGGCCGCAATGTATTCGATCCGGCCATGACCGAAGGGGTGATCCTTATCGGCCGGCCGCCCTGCCATGCGGACTCCGATATAGCCGATCACGGACGAGGCCGCATCGGATAAGTTATTAAACGCATCGGACACAACAGAAATACTGTGAATGATCAGGCCAATGAGCAGCTTCATCACAAACAGCAGAAGGTTGCAGCCGATCCCCACCATACTGGACAGCACGCCATAGGCCGTCCGCACACTGGCCCGCTCCGTCTGCTCCGGATTTTTAATAAATTTACGTACAAGAAACTCCGTCATGCTTCTGCCTCCATTGCTGATACACTGCTACTGATAATCCACCCGAACCAGGCTAAGCCCCTTCGCCGGTGCTGTCATGCCGGCCGCACTCCGGTCCTTTGCTTCAAGGATCTCCCGCATCTGCTCCGGCTCCCGCTTTCCCTGGCCGCATTCCACCAGCGTTCCCGTCAGGATCCGCACCATGTTCTGAAGAAAGCCGTTTCCGGTAAACCGAAGCACAGCCTCCTGCCGCTCCGGTATTTCCTCCACCTCGATCCGGTCGATTCGCCGTACCGTCGGCTTCTTCATCTTTTTATTCCCGCAGAAGCTTTTAAAATCATGCTCCCCGAGAACGTACGCTGCCGCTGTCCGCATCCGCTCCAAATCCGGTTTTTCTTCCGGCTGCCAGACATATTTCCGATCCATGACCGGCTTTGCATTTCCGATATAAAGGCGGTATTCATAGGTCTTCGAGATGGCATTATAACGGCTGTGAAACCGTTCCGATGCCGTCTTTAAGGACAGCACCGCAATGTCCTCCGGCAGATACCCGTTGATGGCGTCCATGAGCTCCTGATCCGAGAGCTCCGTCTCCATACGGAAGTTGGCCGTCTGTGCCAGAGCATGGACCCCCGCATCTGTCCGCCCGGATCCCTGGACCGTGACCTTCTTCCCCGCCATTCTGGACAGAAGCGTCTCCAGCTTGCCCTGAATGGTATCCTCTGTTGTTTTCTGTTTCTGCCAGCCATTGTACCGCGTCCCGTCATAGGACACCACAATCCTGTAATTCATACGCCGCCTGTCACTCCTTTTTGCGTCCGATCTGCACATTCCGTCATGTCCCCGTCCTGCTCTGTGCCGCCGTCTGTTTTGCGGACCATGTCCGGATATTCTTTTAAGTATAACATGTTTTCCTGATTTTTCAATGCAGAAGCTGTCTGATTATTGCCTCTGTTCTCCGTTTCGCCCGTATTTTTTTTCGTCCGTTTTTCCGGCCTGCAAATTGCTCTATTTTTCTATTGACAGCCGCCCATCACGTTTTTATAATGTGATGGAATCCTTCAGACCGTATCCTTTTTTACGGATCTGTCTGATCCCGAGCCGAACATTTCGGTACTATTTTTATCCTCAGGAGGCTTCTATGACGACCGATCTTACCAAAGGAAAGCCCTGGCGGGTGATCCTGCTTTATACGCTTCCCATCATCGCCGGAAACATGTTTCAGCAGCTTTACAGCATGGTCGATACGCTGATCGTAGGCCGCACCATGGGCTCCGATGCCCTGGCCGCCGTCGGCTCCACGACCACGATTGTTTATTTCGTTCTCTGTTTTATCCAGGGTCTGACCACCGGTTTTTCTGTGATCACCGGACAGCGCTTCGGTTCCGGTGATACGGACGGAATCCGTCAGTCAGCCGGAATCTCCACGGTACTCTGTGTCTTATTCAGTGTCATTCTTACTGCCGTAACGGTTCTGCTCTGCGATCCGATTCTGCGCCTCATGAATACACCGTCCGATATTTTTCAGTATTCTCATGAATATCTGATCGTCATCTTTATCGGAACAGGCGCCACTGTCTTTTATAACATGATCTCCAACCTGCTCCGCTCTCTCGGTGACAGCCGGACACCCTTGCTCTTTCTGATCGTGTCCTCGGTTCTCAATGTCTTTCTGGATATTCTTTTCATTGTACCGTTTCACATGGGCGTGGCCGGGGCTGCCTGGGCTACAATCCTCTCCCAGCTTCTGTCGGCAGTTTTGTGCCTTGTCTATGCACTGAAAAAGTTCCCGCTTCTCCGGCTTTCCCGCCGGGAGCTCACCTTTCATGGGCATCTTGCCGCTGTCCATCTGAAAATGGGCTTCCCCATGGGACTCCAGATGTCGGTAATGTGCATCGGCCAGCTCGCCATGCAGTTTGCGGTCAACGGGCTCGGCACCACAGCCATTGCCGGATTTACTGCAGGCTCCAAGCTGGATCAGTTTGCGGTTCAGATCAACAATGCCTACTGTACCAGCAGTGCCGGCTATGTGGCGCAGAACTTCGGAGCCGGAGACCGGGAACGGATCCGAAACGGCTCCAGCTGTGCACTTTTACAGGCCATTATCATCAGCCTCTCCGTCGGTCTTCTGATGATCGCATCCCGTTCCCTCCTGATCCCTCTGTTTCTGGATCATTTTGAACCGGAGATCTACACTTATGCATCCCGGCTTCTGTTTCTCACCATGCCTTTTTATCCGGTGCTCAGCGTTCTCTGTGTATACCGCTCCGCCCTCCAGAGCATGAACCATGCTGCTTACCCCTTCATCGCCTGTCTGATCGAACTGGTTCTGCGGCTCATTTCCTCTCTGGGATTAAGCCGGATCTGGGGCTTTACAATGATCTGCCTTTCCTCTCCCTTTGCCTGGATCGGCGCCGCCATCTTTTTAGCCGCTGGATACTTCCATGTAATGCGTGCCAAAAATTAAAGGATTCCTGTCACAAAGATCTCGATTCCAATGAGGATTAAAATGATTCCGCCAAGGATCGCTGCCTTATTGGAAAGCTTTGTCCCGAATTTTTTTCCGATCTCCAGCCCAGCCATACAGATTATAAAGGTCACTGCGGCCACGATCAGGGAACAGACAAGTGCCATCACGAAGCCATACTCCGCAATGGTAAAGCCAACCGAAAGGGCATCGATGGACGTTGCGATTCCCTGAATCATCAGCGCACCGAGTCCCAGGCGGAACTCCTCCTCCACATCAGTTTCATGCTTTAATCCCTCGATCAGCATCTTTCCGCCGATATACAACAGCAGGATCAGTGCGATCCAGGGAATACATTTTTCAAAAGCACGGAAATACTGAAGGATCGTGTGGACGCAGCCCCAGCCGATCATGGGCATGGCCGCCTGAAACACTGCATATACACCGGCTACCCCGCACATTCTTCCGGTCTTCATGCCCGGCTCGTTAAGACCGTTGGCAAGAGACACCGAAAACGCGTCCATGGCAAGCCCTGCCCCCAGCAGCACGCTGTTGAAAAAAAACAATAAACTCCACTCCATCTTTCGTTTCTCCTTTTCTGATATTCGCTGTGCCCGCCTCGGAAGGACAGCTTTTCTCTTTCATCGGACGCGCTTTCCTCTGAAACAAAAAATCCATGGATAACGTTTCCGCTATACATGGATTTCTATGCAAAAATGATAGATCTCATGTATAGGTTCCGCTATACATGAGTCTCGCAATTTAAAACAAGCCAGACCGTATGGCCAGTATGTTGACTTGCTACGTTTTACGCTTGCTACTCCCTCATGGACATATAATGAAAATAGTCTATCATTAAGACAGGGCGTTGTCAAATAGTTTTTGGAGAAGTTTCTGTATCGAAACTTTCAAAAGTAAATTCCACCGTCCGCATGCCCCTAATGCGTGGGAATTTACTCCTGCATGAGTAGAGTTTAATCTTTCATACATTTGTGCTATGATCGTGGAGACCTTCTGACAGCAGTAGAAGGAGATCTCCATGAGCAAATATATTCCTGGTAACCAGAAACACCTTTCCCTGGAAGACCGTAAATACATTGAGCGTTCCCTGAACAATGGCTGCTCTTTTAAAGATATCGCCCGATTCTTGTGCAAGGATCCTGGGTGTGATTGAGGATTTCGGACGGCTCCTGATGCAGCAACCAGTCCCGATATTTGTCCTGCTCGGCTTTCATTTTCTCATAAAGACGATCATTGTAATCTATTTCGTTCATAGCGAACCTCCTTCAAAATAGACGTAGCCGCCTGATTTCTTTTGAAAACCAAGCGGCTATGTATGTGGTTTATTCTGCTGTTAAAACAAGGCGCAGGGTGC
>CAKRJM010000030.1 GCA_934351765.1 uncultured Lachnospiraceae bacterium
GTCGATGATGCTGGCAGATGTGATCACACCGAGGATCTGGTTATCGTTATCCAGAACAGGAACCGAATCCTCCGAATAATCCTTCAGTTCTTCAATACAGTCATCGATGGCCTCTTCCGCATACACATACGGATAGGAGGTCACTACAAGATCCTCCAGGGTGTCGCCCTGCCTGGCGATGATCAGCTCCTTCAGATCAATGGCTCCGTAGAACTTCTGCTGATCCGTCACCACGAAAATCGTGGAAATATTATCATTTTTTGCCGCCTGGGAGATCAGGCTGCTCATCGCCTGCTTCACCGTCAGCTTCGAAGAGATCACAATATAATTTGTGGTCATGCGGCTTCCGATCTCATCCTCATCATAGGATGCGATCACCTCGATATCATGCCGCACCTCCGGCTCCAGCAGATCAATTAAGATCTTCTTCCGGTCTTTGTCCAGTTTTTGAAGGACATCCGCCAGGGCATTTGTCTCCATGCGGGAAAGGATCGCCGCCGCTTTTTTGACATCGATCTCACCCAGGTACGCCGCTGCGTTGTCCTCTTCCGTATACTCAAAGATATTGGAGAGCATATCGGTATCCAGAATCCGATATAATTTACATCGTTCCGAAACCGTCATCTCCGGCAGTGCGTCTGCCAGATCGTTCTCGTGAAAATCCTCCAGTCTGCTGCTCATGACAGCCGGGGAGGCATTGCTTCGCACGATCTTCAGGATCTCCTGTGTGTAATCCTGTGCACGTTCCATATTCTTATCCTCCTTGTTCCAGTCCGGTTTTCATAGGATAAGAAAGAAAAAGAATCAGAAATCAGACGACGACAGAACGGCCGAAAGCCCGCTGTGTTCTTTTTATTTCCCGTCCTATGCTGCTACTTCGCCCGTGAGAATCACAGCCGTCCATTCTGTCCACCTGCCTTTCCTGTAAATTTTTGTAACGCTTCTGAGCCAGGCTCTGAAGCGTTTTAATTATTTGAATTTTTCCATATTCCAGTTTTATTTTAAACGTTCAAAACAGAAAAATCAAGCTGAAATACCCTATAGAATATGTAAAAATTCAGGGTCTATAAATTCAGGGCCTATAAATTCAGAGCCTATAAATTCAGGGCGCCGGTTCCCCGCGCCCTGCAAACTCTCAGTTTTTCCTGTAGTAAAGGATCACTCCTTTTTTCCTTCTCCGTCACACGATCACACTCCAGGCTTTTACCAGCCGTTCCAGGCTGAACGCCGCATTGGCGGGACTGGTGGACGGCAGCTTTACCGCCTCCATGCCGGTCTGTTCCCGCAGATACGTTTCATATAAACGGTACGAGGTTCCGCCGTTGCAGACAATGATTTCAATCGTTGCCCGCCCGAGGATCTCCGTTAAATCATTGGGAACTGCATTCCGAATACTGCTGTCACTGGAACCGATGATCTCACAGCTTGCGATCACATCCCACATGGCAATTCCATGATCCAGCAGAAACTGTTTTTTCTCTTCGATTGCAGACGGAACCGTACCCTCACAGGTATTTTTTTCACACCTGCAGTCCCCGAACAATACCGCCAGAACCTTCCAGAGCCGGTTCTGCGGATGATTGTAAAAGAAATGTCCCTCCCTGGATTTCACCGACGGAAAGCTTCCAAGGATCAGGATGCGCGAATGCTCATCGTACACCGGGGGAATCTCGTGGATCACCCTCTGAGGCTCAGTCTGCCCAGACAATATAATCGTCCTTTCTGGGCTTTTCCGCAGGCTCCGGCCCCTCTCCATAGCCAAGAATACAGTGACCGATCCCCTCCAGGCTGTCCTTCAGGCCCCACTTCTTCATGAGGGCTTTTCCCTCCGCGCTGTTAAACACTTCTTTGGCCCGGTGGATCCAGCAGGAGCCAAGCCCCAGTGCATGTGCCGCATTAAGCAGGTTGCCCATCACCAGGCTTCCGTCCTCCTTATAGGTCGGAACCTCCTTGTCGGCAAACACAATGATCACCGTCGGCGCACCGTAAAACGGATCTGTGTGAACCCCCATGACTTCCGCATTCATGCGCGACAGTTTCTTTACCGTCTCCGGCTCCTGAACGACCACCATCACTGCCGACTGCCGTCCCATACCACTGGGTGCATTCATGCCCGCCTTTAAGATTTTCTCCAGATCTGCCCGGTTAATCTGAGTCGGCTGATACTTCTTCACACTTCTTCTTGTGGTAAGATCCTGTATGGTTTCCTTCATAATATAAATATCCTCCTGTTCTCGCCGTCACAGATCTTCCGCTCACTTTCCCGGTTTTCTCCGCGGCCGGCGTCTCTGCCCTTATCATAGCACGTTTTCATGAATTTGAACATGAAAGGAATTTATGATATTCTTTGTGATTACTTTCCATTGAGTTTTCCCTCCCTCTGCTTTATAATATAATAGGAAGTAATTTCCTATTATATAAGACGACATGAGGTTTTTATGAACAAGGAATTAAAATTCGCGATTCTGATCGACGCAGATAACATTTCTGAAAAATACATCAAGATTATTCTGGACGAAACCGCAAAGAGCGGTATTGCCACCTACAAGCGGATCTACGGCGACTGGACGAACCCCCAGCTCAGTTCCTGGAAGCGGGTGCTTCTGGACAACTCCATCATTCCGATCCAGCAGTACGGCTATACCACCGGAAAGAGCGCCACAGATTCCGCCATGATCATCGATGCCATGGATATCCTGTATACCGGCGGCGTGGACGGTTTCTGTCTGGCTTCCTCGGACAGCGATTTCACCCGTCTGGCAGCGCGGCTGCGGGAATCCGGCATGCAGGTCATCGGCATGGGCGAGAGTAAAACGCCAAAGGCCTTTATTTCGGCCTGCAACCAGTTCAAATATCTGGATATTCTCTTATCCTCAAGCCAGGAAGAACTGGAGACCGTAACGGAACCGGCTGATCTGCCATCTGCGGAATCGGAAAAGGCAGTGGCTGTCAAGAAGAACCGGAGCCAGTCCAAGCGTACCAAACCAAAAAAACAGGAACCGGAGCCTCAGCCTCAGACCAACCTGAAAACCATCAAAAAAGCAATCCTTTCCCTTGTGGAAGAATGCTCCGACGACGACGGCTGGATCTTTTCCGCCGAGCTTGGAAATCAGCTGGCCAAACGATTCCCCGATTTCGATGTCCGAAACTTCGGATTTTCCAAGTTCACCCCCTTTATCAATTCCCTGGGGATGTTCGATGTGAAGCGCAACCAGGCAAATTCCAACAGCAATGTCCAGCTTGTCTACTTTAAACTGAAGTCATAACAAAAATAAAACCACGCAGGACGGCTCTGTCTCTTCCCCAAAAGGACAGCACCTCTCATGCGTGGCTTTTGTTTTATATTCTTTAAGCTTCTCTCAGGGCCGCCTTCACCCAGTTTGACTGTTCTGTATTTATTTCAGAAACAGCCTCAGCAGCTTTTCTTTCCATTTTCGGTACGGCTGATACCGGATCGGCAGATCGATCCAGTTGTATTTTTTCACGATGCTTTTCTCATGGCTGAAGGTCTCGAAGCTTTTCCTTCCATGATAGCTTCCCATACCACTGTTTCCAACGCCTCCAAAGCCCATGCGTGAGGTGGCAAGGTGAATGATCGTATCGTTGATGCATCCGCCGCCGAAGCTAAGGGAACCGAGAAGCCGCCTTTCTGTTTCTTTGTTTCTGGTGAAAATGTAGCAGGCCAGAGGTTTTTCCCGCTCCAGGACAAAGTTCTCGGCCTCGTCAATGGTCTCAAAGGTCAGAACCGGAAGCAGCGGCCCGAAGATTTCCTCCTGCATCACAGGATCGGAGGGCTTTACCTGGTCAAGAACCGTCGGGGCAATCTGGAGCGTACGCTCCCTGGTTTCGCCGCCCATAAACACCGTTCCGGAGTTCATCAGGCCCTTGATCCGATTAAAATGCTTCTCATTGATGATTTTCGGATAATCGGGATTCTCCAGCGGATTTTTCCCGTACATCCGCCTGGTCTCCGCGCGGAACAGCTTCAGAAACCGATCCTTGACGGAGCTCTGGACCAGCAGATAATCCGGCGCTACGCAGGTCTGTCCGCTATTTAAAAATTTTCCAAACGCAAGCCGTCTGGCTGCCACCTTCAGGTCCGCAGTCTCATCTATGATACAGGGGCTTTTGCCGCCCAGCTCCAGCGTCACCGGTGTCAGATTCTTTGCTGCCTTTTCCATGACCAGCCTTCCGACCTTCACGCCGCCGGTAAAGAAAATATAATCAAACTGCTGCTCCAGAAGCTCGGCGTTTTCGGCTCTTCCACCCTCCACAACTGCCACATATTCCGGCGGAAACACGGATTCGATGAGGCGCCTGATGGCCGCCGACGTGGCCGGTGCGTAGGCAGACGGCTTTAGCACGCAGCAGTTTCCCGCCGCGATAGCTCCCACCAGCGGTTCCATACAGAGCATGAACGGATAATTCCATGGCGACATGATCAGAGTCACACCGTAAGGCTCCATAATGGAAAAGCTCTTTGCATGGAACTGCGCCAGAGGCGTCAGATGACGCTTCGGCCTTGCATAGCGGATCAAATGCTTTTTCATGAAGGAAATTTCCGAAAGTGTCATTCCGGTTTCCGTCATGTAGGACTCCGATGGTGCCTTATTCAGATCCTCCCGAAAAGCCGCAAACAGCTCACTCTCCCGGTTTTTGATCTCCGTTTCCAGACGCGCCAGGGCCTCCAGGCGAAAAGCCACAGGGCGTGTCGCACCTGTGGCATAAAAAGCCCGCTGTTTTTTTACCAGTTCCTGAATCTCCAATCTTATCCCTCCATTACCTTTACATAAACCGTTCTCTGTCTCGGTCCGTCAAATTCACACAGGTACAGATCCTGCCATACGCCGAGAATGATTTCTCCCTCCTCCAGGATCAGTGTTACAGACGCACCCATGACCGAGGATTTCACATGGGCATGGGAATTTCCCTCGTAATGACGGTAGCGGATATCCCTGGTGGGAAAGGTTTTTTCCAGTGAATACAAAATATCGTGAGAAACATCCGGATCTGCATTCTCGTTGATGGTAAGCGCCGCCGTGGTATGGGGACAATGGACCACTACGATCCCGTTTCGGATCCCGCTCTCCTTCACATCTTTTTTGACGATGTCCGTCAGCTTTACCATATCTCTCCGTTCCGAAACGATTACATTATGTTTGAACAGATTCATCGAACGTCCTCCTGTTTTCTAAAAATAATAGAAAAATACTTGTTATCCGGAGCCGGTTATGCTCTGCCGTCCGGCTGTCACGCTTTCGCTTTCTTTGTTTTTCCTGCGATCACCGTCAGAACGATCAGAAGCAGGACAAGCCCCAGCAGCGTGCCGATCCAGCCGTTTGCCGTAATGCCGGCCGCCAGATATCCCACAAAACAGCATGCCGCAACCGTCAGCGCATAGGGGATCTGGGTGGATACATGATTGATATGGTTGCACTGAGCTCCCGCCGAAGCAAGGATCGTTGTATCGGAGATCGGGGAAATATGATCGCCGCAGACAGCGCCTGCCAGGATTGCTGCTGTTGTGATGGTCAGCATATTGATGTTTCCGGTTCCAACCACCTCAAAGGCAATGGGGATCAGGATTCCGAAGGTTCCCCAGGAGGTTCCGGTCGCAAAGGACAGTCCCGTTGCCACAGCAAACAGAATAGCCGGAAGCAGCATGGCAACCAGCATATTTCCGCCCACCACGCTTCCTACGAAGCCGCCGATGTTCAGATAATCCTCGCGGCATACGCCGGAAAGCGTCCATGCGAGACAGAGGATCATGATGGCCGGTGTCATGGCCTTAAAGCCCTCGGTGAAGCTCTCACAGAACTCCTTGAAGGTAATGACCTTTCTCGGCAGATACAGAATAAAGGTTACAACCAGCGTAAAGAAGGATCCCAGCACAAGGCTTCTTGCGGAATCGCAGTTTGCAAATGCTTCCACGATGCCGGCACCGTCCAGGATTCCGCCGGTATAAAGCATTCCTGCGATACAGAACACGATCAGGACCGCAATGGGAATGATCAGATCCATCACCTTGCCATGGCCGGTGATCTTCAAGTCCTCTTCGCCGTCAGTGGTTTCTTCTCCCTCTCTGGCAACCAGCTCTTCATACTTTTTCATAGCGCCGTAATCCATGTTCCGGCCAATCATATAGAGCATGAACACGATGGTCAGGATTGCATACAGGTTAAAGGGAATCGTCCGCAGGAACAGATTAAAGCCATCGATCCCGCTTCCCTCCGGAAGAGAGGAGCCCACTGCCGCTGCCCAGCTTGAGATGGGTGCAATGATGCAGACAGGCGCCGCCGTTGCATCAATGATATATGCCAGCTTCGCACGGCTTACCTTATACTTGTCCGTCACGGGACGCATAACCGTTCCCACAGTCAGACAGTTGAAATAATCATCTACAAAGATCAGAGATCCGAGAAGCACGGTAGAATACAGAGCTCCGCGCTTGGATTTGATGACCTTGGACGCCCAGTTTCCATAGGCCCTCGATGCACCGGATTTTGTGATCAGTGCCACGAGGATTCCGAGGAGTACCAGGAATATCAGAATATCCGCGTTTCCGCCGATCTTCTCTCCCATGATCGTGAATGTGGTTTCTACTGAAGTAAGCGGGTTGAAGCCCGTTACCAGAAGTGCTCCCGAAAGGATTCCGATGAGCAGTGACAAATAAACTTCCTTTGTGATCAGCGCCAGTGCAATCGCCACGACCGGCGGCAGCAGCGCCCAAGCTGTTCCAGACATACAAGTCCTCCCTTTTGTGTTGATGTTTTGTCCGCATGTATCCTTTTGTTTCTGTCTTTTTCATGCTCCGCCCTTTTGTACCCGGCCGGCTTTATTGCTTATGGCTTACGCCCTTTTGTCTCTTTCCTTTGTCCGGCAGTCCCTGGCAAGCGCTTCCCGTTCTTTCTCCGGAAGCTCCACCCAGTCAGTATAGGAAATATCCATAGGCTTCATCTGTGCACCGCACTGATAACATTCTGCCTTCAGGAATTTCGATACTACCCGCGTTTTCCCACACTGCGGACATACAAATATCCGAATCACACTGGTTCTCCATTTCCTTTGTAAAAGAATCTTCTGTTTACACAGAAAACTTCCTGTTACGCAAAAAACTTCCTGTTACACAAAAAACTTCCTGTTACACAAAAAGCCTTCCCAGGCGCTTTTGCCAAGTCCCGGAAGGCTTTGCTGTTTGTTCTTTATTATAAACAATTCTTTAACAGATTACAAGGTTAATTTTCATTCATCTTTGCCAGCTTTGCAGCCTGGTCTGCCGCGATGCAGGCATCAATGATCTCCTGGATATCTCCGTTCAGGATTTTATCCAGCTTATAAAGTGTCAGTCCGATCCGATGATCTGTCACACGCCCCTGGGGAAAGTTATAGGTACGGATCTTCTCCGAGCGGTCTCCGGTTCCGATCTGGCTTCTTCTTGCTTCTGCCTCCGCGTCATGCCGCTTCTGACATTCAATATCATACAGCTTGGTCTTTAACAGGGCAAACGCCTTTGCCTTGTTCTGGATCTGAGATTTCTCCGTCTGGCTGTATACCACGATTCCGGTGGGATAATGAGTCAGACGAACCGCAGAGTCCGTCGTGTTGACACACTGACCGCCGTTTCCGGATGCACGCATAACATCGATTCGGATATCCTTTTCATCAATCTGAATGTCCACTTCCTCATCGGCCTCCGGCATCACTGCCACAGTCACGGTGGAGGTATGGATCCGCCCGCCGGACTCGGTTTCCGGCACACGCTGTACCCGATGCACGCCGGATTCATACTTCATAACAGAATAGGCACCCTGGCCCTTGATCATGAAGCTTACACTCTTCATTCCGCCGATTCCGATCTCATCCGCCTCCAGAAGCTCCGTCTTCCAGCGTCTGCTCTCGGCATAATGAACATACATCCGATAGATCTCCGCCGCAAATAATGCCGCCTCATCACCGCCGGCGCCGGCACGGATCTCCACGATAACGTTCTTATCATCATTCGGATCCTTCGGAAGAAGCAGCACCTTCAGCTTCTGCTCCAGTTCCGTGATCTTTTCTCTTGCACCGGAAAGCTCCTCCTTGAGCATTTCCCGCATTTCCTCGTCATTCTCGCCATCCAGCATGGCAAGACTGTCCTCCACATCCTGCTTTGCACCCTTATATTCCTTATAGGTCTCCACAAGGGGGGTCAGTTCATTCTGCTCCTTCATCAGCTTACGGAAGCGGTTCTGATCTTCCACCACATAGGGGCTGTTCAGTTCTTCCATAATTTCTTCATACCGAATCAGAATATCATCGAGTCTGTCAAACATGAAACTCCTCCTGTTCTATTTTCTTCCCCGGAATCCTGCTGTTACAACCCGTTCAAGCCCGGGCAGATCCCTGATTATTTCTGTATCTGTAAATCCGTTTTCTGTTAAGATTTCCGAAACCACCGCTCCCTGGTCCCAGCCGATTTCCAGATAGATCCGGCCGCCTGCTGCCAGATACTCCGGCGCACGCGCACCGATCCTCCGGTAAAGCAAAAGTCCATCCTCGCTTCCATCCAGTGCCAGACGCGGTTCATGATCCCGTACCTCCGGTTCCAGGGTCTCAATCTCGGCACTTTTTATATAGGGTGGATTGGATACGATCACATCAAATCCGCCCTCCAGGTTTTCAAACAAGTCGGAACGGACCGTCCGGCACACAGCTTCTTTTCCAAGCCGTCGGATATTTTCCTCTGCCACAGCCAGAGCCTCTCCGGAAATATCACTGAGCGTCACCTGAACATTGCTCAGATATTCCGCCAGACTGATCCCGATACAGCCGCTTCCGGTGCAAAGATCCAGGATCCTTAAAGGCTGTCCTTCCCTTCTGCAAAGCTGCCCCTGCTTTTCGTCCTCCAGGACACGTTCCACCAGCGTTTCCGTATCCTGTCTTGGAATCAGCACATGCTCATTGACAAAAAACGAAAGTCCCATAAAATCCTGGCTTCTCAAAAGCTGCTGCAGAGGGATCCGTTCTCCCCGAAGCCTCAGCAGCCGCCCGAATTCCTCTTTCTGCCTCCGTTTTTCCTCCGGAACCGTCTCATTGGCCTGAAGAAAATATTGGCTTCGTTCCATGGAAAACACATGAGAGAACAGATACCAGGCATCCAGACGGCTTTCTGTGATACCGCGTTCCGCCAGATAATGGCTTCCTTCGTCCAGAAGTTCTCCATAACTTCCCTTTGCTTTCATGGCACCCCCTGCTTTTCCGAAAAATGACCGTTCTCTTATCGCACCGGATCATCCGTGTCTTTTGCATCATAAACATGTTCCATGACATCAAAAATTTTCTTTCTCGTAATTCTTCCAGTCAAACACGGCTTCCACCGACCGGATCCCCACCTCGATCATGTCGTCATCCGGCTCTCTGGTCGTCAGTCCCTGAAGCCACAGCCCCGGCTTGCTGATCAGATTGATGATCGGATTATCGCTGTTTCCGGCCAGCCGCAGGATCTCATAGGAGATTCCGGCGATCACAGGGATCAAAAGGATCCGAAGAAACATCTTCAGCCACACCGTATCCGTCTGGATCACCATGGAAAATAAAATACTGATCAGTACCACAAATAACAGAAAGCTGGTTCCGCAGCGCTTATGCTGCTTGGAGCTTTTCCGCACATTTTCTACCGTCAGGGGCAGTCCGTGCTCAATACAGTTGATGCACTTATGCTCTGCTCCGTGGTACATATAAACCCGGCGGATATCCTTCATGAGGGAGATCAGCAGCACATAGGCAATAAAGATCACCAGGCGGATCAAGCCCTCGATAAATCCCATGAGTGCTCTGGACGGGATATGCTTCCGAAACAGGCTGGATAAGAACATCGGCAGCATGACAAAGATTCCCAGCGCCAGGATCACGGAAAATACCATCGTGATCCCCATGATAATGCCGTCCTTTTTATCTGTCTGTTCCTCTTTCCGGGCCTTTCCTGGATACGGTTCCGTTTCCGCCCTTCCGTTTTTCTGAACCGGCTCTTCCTCATCGTAAAAGCTGGCAGAAAAGCTTAATGTCTTCATGCCCATACGCATGGAATCCACAAAATTAAAAATTCCTCGCACAAAGGGAATGTTCAGTCCCTTATGCTTATCAAGAAAGGATACCCAGGTATCCTTTTCCACCTGGATCTCTCCGTCCGGCCTGCGAACCGCCACCGCATACTCGCTGCCGTTCCGCATCATAACGCCCTCAATCACTGCCTGGCCGCCGATTCCCGATGATTTCATTGGCAGTCCCCTTTCATTACAAAAAGGCTGCGATCCCTTTTTCCGAAATCGCAGCCCATTTCTTTACAGCACCTTATTTTGCGTTCATGCCGTACTTACGGTTGAACTTCTCAATACGTCCGCGTGCGGAAGCAGCCTTCTGCTGTCCGGTGTAGAACGGATGGCACTTGGAGCAGATTTCAACATGAATATCGCCCTTTGTGGATCTTGTCTCGAACTCATTACCGCAGTTGCAAACTACCTTTGCAGTCTGATAATTAGGATGGATACCTTCTCTCATTTCATTCACCTCTCTCAAACGATTTCTATCGCTAGGCATAGATACGCCTGTCTTCTTTCTAAAACAGCGAATTTAATTATAGCATAAGCATTCCGGTTATGCAAGTCTTTTAAATAAAGTTTTCCGCGGTTTCGGAGATTTTTCGCGGTTTTCCGCCGCTTTTCCATACATGAGATCAATACTTTTCCGGATCTTTTATCATTCTGTCCTACGGTATCTGGATTTTCACCACCTGTGCCAGGAATTCCCGGTTATTTCTGGTCCGGCGGAACAGATCCAGGATCCGCTCCACGGCTTCCTCCTGCTTCAGGCCGCCGGTTACTTTCCGGATCTGCTCCACGGCTTCCTGCTCTTCCTTCGTCAGCAGCAGATCGTCCCGTCTTGTTCCGGATTTCAGTATATCAATGGCCGGGAAGATCCGTTTTTCCGAAAGCTTCCTGTTCAGAACCAGCTCCATGTTGCCGGTTCCCTTAAATTCCTCGAATACCATATCATCCAGACGGCTTCCTGTCTCCACAAGCGCCGTCGCCAGGATCGTCAGGCTTCCGCCCTCGCGCATGTTTCTGGCCGCGCCGAAGAACCGTTTCGGCATATGGAGTGCCGCCGGATCAAGGCCGCCGGAAAGCGTTCTGCCGCTGGGCTGCACTGTCAGATTGTAGGCTCTCGCCAGTCTTGTGATACTGTCAAGCAGGATCATAACATCCTTTCCATGCTCCACCAGGCGCTTGGCCCGCTCCAGAACCATCTCCGATACCCGCTTATGATGCTCGGGAAGCTCGTCAAAGGTAGAATAAATTACTTCTACATTCGGTCCCTCAATGGACTCCTTAATATCCGTTACTTCCTCGGGACGCTCATCGATCAGAAGCACGATCAGATGCATATCCTTATGATTGATCTTCACCGCCCGCGCGATTTCCTTTAACAGCGTTGTTTTTCCGGCCTTGGGCTGGGAGGCGATCATGCCTCGCTGTCCCTTGCCCACCGGTGCCAGAAGATCCACGATCCGCATGGCAACGCTTCCTCCCTGCGTTTCCAGATGGATCCGCTCGTTGGGAAAGATCGGCGTCAGATCCTCAAAATTAGGTCTTCGTTCTGCCAGATACGGCGGCATGTCGTTGACTTTGGACACATAGAGCAGCGCCGCAAACTTCTCCGTCGGCGTTTTCACTCGTTTGCTTCCGCATACGATATCTCCTGTTTTCAGGTTAAAACGGCGGATCTGGGACGGAGATACATATACATCATCATCTCCCGGCAGAAAGTTTGCACAACGAATAAATCCATATCCATCCGGCATGACCTCCAGGATCCCGTTGGCCTGGATCCCGCTGTCCAGTGCCTGAAGCTCCTCGGGATTGATATTGGGCACCATGGACGGCTCCTGAACCGCTTCATTCTTCACATAATCGCCGGTTCTTCCGTTATTTCCTGCTGCTGCAGGACCTCCCTGCTGGACATTCTGCGGGCCACGATTCTGAGGCTGATTATATCCCTGCTGTGGAAACTGGCCGGCCGGTCTGGCCATATTCCCGTATCTTGTGCCGCCGGTCTGGACATTTCTTTGTCTCTGCATTCCATTTGACACAGTCCGGTACCGGGGATTCTCCCCATTCTGTCCATACGGCCGGTCCATCTGTGCTGCACCGCCGGCTGCATAGTTCTGATTATAAGTCTGACTGCGGTTCTGGCTTCCGGACTGTACCGCTCCATTCGGTATATGCCCCTGGCTGCTGCCCTGATTTTCAGCCGGTTTCATCTCTCCCTGTCTATTGGCCTGATTTTCGGTCTGTGCCGCTTCATTCCGGGCATCGGCCTGACTGTTCTGCCTGGATGCCTCATTCCGGGCATCAGCCTGACCGTTCTGCCTGG
Organism: uncultured Lachnospiraceae bacterium; assembly: GCA_934351765.1. Classification (GTDB taxonomy): domain Bacteria; phylum Bacillota; class Clostridia; order Lachnospirales; family Lachnospiraceae; genus Lientehia. Next base: position 12,409 of record CAKRJM010000030.1, read on the forward strand.
ACGCCTCATCCCGTTCCAGGATCATATCGATCAAAAGTGCTTTCCGATAGGAGGTTACATTTTTAATTCCCAGGTCTCTGGCAATCTGACGGATCTGTGCCAGCGGCAAAGTCTCCAGTTTTTCTTTCATAAATTTTATTTCCTTTCTGCAATGGGTAAACAAATAAGAACAAGAGGAACGATTTTTCAGATTTAATTTCAGTTTTCTCGTTTTGTGGGATTCATCTGCCTTGAAATCGGCATATCAGAACATAGACTCTTATAATGACATAATATAGCACACTTCTTTTTTTTTTGCAAGTACCCGGTTTACGACTGCCGAATGCGTTACTGTCAAGTAAACGTTGGCACTTTTTTTCATACAGAATCATTTCACGCCGGCCCGGCATATCGCTGCTCCGGGAGTCCGCGAAAATGCAGAATGTACGAAATAAAAATGGATTGTATTGATGGAACAATCTCGGGTCCGCGAACAGATACCGGCGATTTCGAGAGGGAGTATGCGAGGCTTTCGTTGTGAATCTCTATGCTAGCAGCCGTCACCGAGCGCCTTTGTCTGAGCCCGCAGGGCGAGTTCAAGCGCGAATGACGGTGAATCAGCGCATGGAGATTCACAGAAAACGCAGCGGGACTCCCGTTAGAAACGTCGGTATCGGACGCGGCCAAGATATGACCTGCGTTCAAAATACCGCTTGATTTCACCTTTTAAAGTTGGTATGATGATACCAGGACTCACGAATTCCACGGTTCCGTCCGGGCGGAATTCTGTTTGTATCCCATATCCGAAGGGAGGGAAGATTCCATGTCTGAACCGCTGACTCTGTATAAGCTGATGATTCTGTATATGTTAAAGCAGGTAAAGTTCCCGCTTTCCAATGCCCAGATTTCGGAATTTTTTCTGGATAAGGAATATACCACCTACTTTACGCTTCAGCAGGCGCTTTCCGAACTCAGCGAATCTCACCTGGTAAAAATGGAATCCACGCGCAACAGCTCCCGTTATGAGATCACCAGTGAAGGCGAAGAAACCCTCTCCTATTTCGGGAAGAAAATCTCTTCCGCGATCGTTGACGATATTGACGCCTATTTAAAAGAAAATAAAGTCCGCCTCCGCGATGAAGTCGGACTGATCTCTGATTATTACCGTTCCACCGCCCAGGATTATGTGGTTCACTGTGCGATCCGTGAGGGTAAGACCTCGCTTCTGGATCTGAGCATTTCTGTCCCGGACAAAGAACAGGCCGAGCATATGTGCAGCCGCTGGAATAAAGAAAACCAGGCGATTTATCAGAACATCATGAAGCTGTTAATGAAATAAAAAAGAATGTGCCGCGGCACACTCTTTTTTATTTTGATCCATCCTTCGATATTTCTTACTTCCGGTTTGCGATCTCCAGAAGCTTGTCCTTTAACTCGCCCTCCAGCCGGTTCATTTCCACCTCTGCCTCAGCTCTTGCCTTTCTGCCGTCGGCCTGGATCTGAAGTACCTCATCCAGCGTTGCGATCAGCGTCTCGTTTGTGGATTTCAGCGTTTCCATATCTACGATTCCACGTTCGGATTCCCGTGCCACATCGGCAGATGCCGTCTTTAAGGTCTCGGCATTCTTCTTGAGCAGCTCATTGGTCATGTCCGAAACCCTGCGCTGTGCCTGAGCAGCTTCTGCGGAATGGGCCGCACCGAGCGCAAGAACCATCTGGTTCTTCCACAGAGGAATCGTATTGACGATCGTGGACTGGATCTTCTCGACCATTACTGTGTCATTGTCCTGTACCAGACGGATCTGAGGGGCCGTCTGCATGGAGATCATGCGGGTAAGCTCCAGGTCATGAAGCTTTTTCTCAAACCGCTTGCATCTGGCATCCAGATCCCTCGCTGCCTGGGCATCTTCAGGAAGTCCACTCTTCTCCGCCTTTGCAGTCAGCTCCGGCAGCTCCTTGTTCTCCACCTCATAAAGCTTTTTCTTTCCGGCAAGGATATACATGGAAAGCTCCTTGAAGTAGGTCAGGTTTGTTTCGTACATCTTATCCAGCATGGCAGCGTCCTTTAAAAGCTGCACCTGATGATCCTCCAGAGCCTTGCAGATCCTGTCCACATTGACCTCAGCCTTGGCATACTTTGCCTTCATAGCGGTAACCTTATTGGCCTGCTTTTTGAAAATGCCTAAGAAGCCACGTTCCTCCTCCGCATCAAAGCCCTTTAACTCTGTTACCACATCGGCAAGCAGAGTCCCAACCTCTCCGAGATCCTTGGTCTTCACGTTGTTCAGGGCAGACTCGGAAAAATCTGCCATCTTCTTCTGCGCGCCTGCTCCATACTGAAGAACAGCTGCCGAATCTGCCAGATCGATCTGTCCGGCAAAGGCATCTACCATCTGCTTTTCCTCCTCGGAAAGCATATTATCGTTCCATTCCGGCTCCTTTTTCTCTGCCGGAAGCTCCTGCTCGGTTGTCCTTGCCGAAAAAAGAAGCCACCGGCAAGACAGAGTTAGCCTGTGGCTATCTGTCTTGTCGGCGGCCTCTCATGTCTGCTGTCAGCAAGTCTGGCTTAACACACCGAAGTATTCAAAGCGTGTGACCTGATAAGGATTTAGTGCGGCTCTGTTTCAGCCCGACCTTACCGTCGTTACGCCGTATTCAGTTTTGTATCGCTCCTACATCAGAGCCTCTTGCCCCTGTGCGGCGAACAGTTCAATCGTGTCGTGCCGCCTGCCTTTCGGTACCCGGACAAACTTTACGGTGCATTTTCTGCACTCATAGCGGATCTTCTCATCTTCGCTTTTGTGTCCGTGGTTTATTGCTCCGCAGTTCGGGCAGAACATCGGGTAGGTTTTCCATCCTTTTTTCAATCCTCAGTCACCTCGTTCTTTCTGTATAATATTCGCAATCTTGCGAATATTAAGGGTAAAAAAACCCCGCAGGATTTTCATATCAGGACAAACTCCTTCAGGCGTATCTCCATTGCCTGTTTGGACACCTCAAAGATTTCCGCCATTTTGCAGACAAACTCGCTCTTTGACCGGCACACAGGGCGGAGTGCGTAAAAGCAGCGTTTGACCTGTCCGTTTGGCATCAGGATGGCTTTGGCAAGGTAATTTGCCTGCCATTCCGTGGCGTCCTCATCGGCATCGTGGTTATACAAAGCGGCGGCAACGCCTGTTCCGCTGAAGATGCGTTTATGAATGATGTGATGTGCCAGCTCGTGCGCCAGCGTAAAGCGCAGTCTGCCGTAGCAGCGTTCATCTTCAAGAAGCGACGCTTCGATCAGCATGGTGCCGCCCTCCACGCGCATCAGGGCGTAGTCGCCTCTGTCACGGTCATAGTAGGTGGTGATGCCGCTATCGTAAATCATTCTGCCAAGTTCACGGGCATCATTGGTTAGATATTGGTATTCGATTCTTAATCCGAAAGTCTTTTCGATGATTGTTTCAATCGGCACTGCACGGGGGCTGCCGTTCAGGTACATTGGATCATATTCATTTAATGTACGGCGGGCAATCGTTTCAAGCGCCTGCGGTCGATAGAATACTGTTGCCACTGCTGCGTCCTTTCTGTCCGAAAGATTAGTCGGACTCTTTGGTGATGCGGCGGATGAAGTCCTCCCATTGCTGATCCGTCACATTATGCTTTTTGGCGGTTCGGAGGGCGGCACGGACGATGTCCTTTTCCATGATGTATTCGGGCAGGTCTGCGCTCACTGTATGCCGCGATCTTGCGGCAAGGTCGTACAT
>CAKRJM010000031.1 GCA_934351765.1 uncultured Lachnospiraceae bacterium
CAGGAAAGCATGTGCTGATCGTAGAGGATATCATCGATTCCGGAAGAACGCTGAGCTATCTTGTTGAGATTTTAAAGCAGCGCGGACCGGCGGACATCAAGATCTGTACACTTCTTGACAAGCCCTCCAGACGTGTAAAGAAGGAAGTTGTTGTGGATTATACATGCTTCTCGATCCCTGATGAGTTTGTTGTGGGCTTTGGCCTTGATTATGATCAGAAATACCGGAATCTGCCCTATATAGGAGCAGTGGTGACGGCAGAATAAGGAGGCCCGGAGTTGCAGAAACAGAAAAACAGTGGAATTGGCTTTTATTTTGTCATGCTGGCGGTGGTGTTAGCCGTGTTTATCTGGCTGTACCGGGGCGGTTTCCAGCCGGAGACAGGATCCTGGCAGGATCTGGAGACGACTGTGGAGAGCGGAAAGATCGTTTCGGCGGTGATCACCCCCAATAAGGAAGTTCCCACCGGTGCGGTGAAGCTGAGCTTTAATAACGGAACAACGCCCCAGACCTGGTATGTGGATGACATCAGCGAGGTGAAAGCACTTTTGGTTGATAACGGGATCCCCGTTACCATGAAGAGTGTTCCGGATGACGATACGTTCTTTACCATTGTCATTCCGATCCTGGTAGGTATGTTCATTATCGCAATGCTGATCCTTTCCATGGTGAACCGGGCGATGTCCGGCGGAGGCGAAAACTCCTCCAGCAGGAAAATGATGAACTTCGGAAGAAGCCGTGCGCGGGTGACGCGGGACGGCAATGGTGTGGACTTTGATAAGGTCGCCGGTCTGCAGGAAGAAAAAGAGGATCTGGCAGAGATCGTTGACTTCCTGAAAAATCCGGGAAAATACATGAAGGTGGGTGCGCGGATCCCCAAGGGCGTGCTCCTGGTGGGCCCTCCCGGAACCGGAAAAACGCTGCTTGCCAAGGCGGTTGCCGGAGAAGCGGGCGTTCCGTTCTTCAGTATCTCCGGTTCGGATTTTGTGGAAATGTTCGTGGGCGTTGGCGCGTCCCGTGTCCGGGATCTGTTTGAGGATGCCAAGAGAAATGCCCCCTGTATTGTATTCATCGACGAGATCGATGCTGTCGCAAGACGGAGAGGAACCGGTATGGGCGGCGGTCATGATGAGAGAGAGCAGACCCTGAACCAGCTCCTGGTGGAGATGGACGGCTTCGGAGCCAACGAGGGGATTATCGTCATGGCGGCGACAAACCGTGTGGATATTCTGGATCCTGCGATCCTGCGTCCCGGCCGGTTTGACCGGAAGGTGTCAGTGGGACGGCCCGATGTGAAGGGCAGAGAAGAAATCCTTCAGGTCCATGCAAAGGAAAAGCCTCTGGGCGAGGATGTAGATCTGAAGAAGGTGGCGCAGACCACGGCAGGCTTTACCGGAGCCGATCTGGAAAACCTGATGAACGAGGCAGCGATCCTGGCGGCAAAGGAAGGCCGCGGGTATCTGTGCCAGAAGGATATTGACCGGTCCTTTGTAAAGGTCGGAATCGGTGCGGAGAAGCACAGCAAGGTGATCACGGAGAAAGACAAGCGGATCACCGCTTACCATGAGAGCGGCCATGCGATCCTGTTCCATCTGCTTCCCGATGTGGGGCCTGTCCATACAGTATCGATTATCCCTACCGGTGTCGGTGCGGCAGGTTATACCATGCCTCTGCCGGAGAAGGATGAGATGTTCAATACCAGAGGACGGATGTACCAGGAGATCATCGTAAGCCTTGGCGGGCGAATCGCCGAGGAGCTGATTTTTGATGATATTACCACCGGCGCTTCCCAGGATATCAAGCAGGCAACGGAAATCGCCCGTGACATGGTGACCAAGTACGGCATGTCTGAGCGGATCGGAATGATCTGCTACGGCGGTGATGATGATGCCGTGTTCATCGGCCGGGATCTGGCGCATACCAGGAGCTACGGTGAGGGCGTTGCGACCACCATCGATGAAGAGGTAAAGCGGATCATTGATCATTGCTACGACCGGGCAAGAGCACTTCTGAAGGAGCATGAGGATGTGCTTCATAAGAGTGCGGCGCTTCTCATGGAGAAAGAGAAGATCGGCCGGGCTGAATTCGAGGCATTATTTGCGGACTCGGACAAAAATACGGTGGAAAACTAAGGGATCCGGAGGGGATTTTGTGGAAAGCCACCCGCAATTGGCAATTTTTTATGATGGTTTAAACGGAATCGGAAAAAGGAACCGTTAGATTTACTAAAAAAAAATGTGAAAAGCGGAAAAGTTTGTTCACACTTTAAAATTGCAGGATGCTATAATACAAAACGTAAAAACCCCCCCCCAATACATTTTTATATAGTTTTGCTACACCCCATAAGAAAGAAATACCTTCTCCTAAAACGGACAGCGAAAGCTGTCCGTTTTGCTGTCTTTACACCGCTTTCATTTTGGTATAAAATGGGGTAGGTAAAGAAAGCTGGAATATTATGTGTGAGAAAATAAGAAAAAGTGCCCTGTTCAGTGACGAGACTGCCGATTACCGCAGTCCGGTTGAACCGGAGAAAGGCGAAACGGTGACGATCCGTTTTCGTACCGCAGCCGGAGAAGGCTGCCGGGTCTATCTGGTGCTGAGGGGCGAAGAGGAAGAATACGAGCTGGAGCTTCACAGGGGAGAGATCTTTGATGTTTATGAGACAGGACTTTCCCTTTCTGAGGAGCCTGTTTTTTACTGCTTCCGTCTGGAAAAGGGGACGGAGCTTTTGTGGTACAGCAGGGTCGGAGCATCGGAGACCGCGGACTGGGACTGTGCCTTCCGGATCACGCCGGGATTTCATACGCCGGACTGGGCGAAGGGTGCCATTATGTACCAGATCTTCACGGACCGGTTCTGTAACGGAGATCTGGAAAACGATGTGAGAGACGGAGAATATCTGTATGTCAACGGCCAGCCGGTCAGTCATGTAGATGACTGGAGCCAGTATCCATCATCTCTGGATGTTAATAACTTCTACGGCGGCGATCTGGCCGGAGTACTCAGTAAGCTGGACTATCTGAAGCATCTGGGGGTGGAGGTCCTTTATTTTAATCCGCTGTTTGTGTCCCCCTCCAACCATAAATATGACAGTCAGGATTATGATTACATCGATCCTCATTTCGGAACCATTGTCCGCGATGAGGTCTGTCCCGTCGGCGTCGGCCAGAGCAACCGGGCGGCCCGCGGCTATATTGCCCGTGTGACGGATAAAGAGAACCTGGAAGCCTCCAATGAGCTGTTCTGCCGCGTGGTGGAGGAGGCTCATAAACGGGGGATGCGGGTGATCCTGGACGGTGTGTTCAACCATTGTGGATCCTTTCATAAGTGGCTGGACCGGGAGCAGATCTACGAGGGACAGGAGGGCTATGAAAAGGGGGCTTATGTGGCAGAGGACAGCCCGTATCATAAGTTCTTTAAGTTCCATGGAGGCCAGTGGCCTTATAATGGCCATTATGACGGCTGGTGGGGCTTTGATACTCTTCCGAAGCTGAATTATGAGGAGTCGGAGGAGCTTTATGAATATATTATGAGGATCGGACGCAAGTGGGTGTCACCGCCGTTCAATGCCGATGGCTGGCGTCTGGATGTGGCGGCAGATCTCGGACGCAGTGAAGCCTTCAATCATCAGTTCTGGCGGGATTTCCGGAAGAATGTAAAAGAGGCGAAGCCGGATGCGCTGATCCTGGCGGAGCATTACGGTGATCCCGGAGCCTGGCTTCAGGGTGATCAGTGGGATACGGTCATGAACTATGATGCGTTCATGGAGCCGCTGACCTGGTTCCTGACGGGCATGGAAAAGCACAGTGATGAACGGGAGGATTCCCTTTATGGGGATGGAAACCGATTCTTTTCTGCCATGCTGCGGGAGATGAGCCGCTTCCAGACGCCGTCCCTTCAGGTTGCCATGAACGAGCTGTCGAACCACGATCATTCCCGTTTTTTAACGCGGACCAACCGCACGGTGGGACGGACGGGAAGTCTGGGAGCCAGGGCGGCGGAAGAGGGCGTGAAAAAATCGGTGCTGCGCATAGCGGTGCTGGTTCAGATGACCTGGCCCGGGGCACCGACGATCTATTATGGCGATGAGGCAGGTGTCTGCGGATGGACGGATCCGGATTGTCGGAGAACGTATCCGTGGGGACATGAGGATCTGGAGTTGATCGAGTTCCATAAATATATGACCAGAATCCATAAACGGAACCAGGCACTGCGGACCGGCTCGCTGAAGCCGCTGCTGGCCGATGACAGGATCATCGCATATGGCCGGTTCCAGGGGGATAACCGGCTTGTCACAGCTGTAAATGTAAGTGCGGAGGAACGCGAGGCAGATCTTCCGGTCTGGGAGATCGGCGTTTCGATGAACGGAACCATGCGGCGCATCATGCAGACCGCAGACGACAGCTATAACAGCGGGCAGCTTCCTGTTTCAGTGGAGGAGGGGCTGCTTCATATAGTGCTTCCCCCGGAAAGCTCTGTTTTATTTGTGGAAGAGGTTTCGCTGGATAAGGATGAGGAGGATTGAACGATGGACGGAAAAGAAAGGCGTCAGAAGCTCATAACGCTCATGGAAGAGAGTGACGGGCCGATTTCCGGCGAGAAGCTGGCAGGGCTCCTTGGCGTGAGCCGTCAGGTGATCGTACAGGATATTGCGCTTCTCCGTGCCGCCGACATGGAGATCCTGGCAACGAACCGGGGCTACCTCTGCAAAACGGCGAAAAAGGTAAGCCGCGTGTTTTATGTCAAGCATAAACCGGAGGAGATCGAGGCGGAAATCAACAGCGTTGTGGATTTCGGCGGTACGGTCGTTGATGTGTTTGTGGAGCATGAGCCTTACGGGGAGCTGCGCGCGCCTCTGGGGATCCATACAAGGCACCAGGTTCGTTCCTTTGTGAATAGCATTGAAAAGGGCAATTCCAGTCCGTTGTCCACGATCACCAGCGGGGAGCATTATCATACCGTGGAGGCGGAGTCGGAAGAGATTCTGGATGAGATCGAACAGGAATTAAAAAAGCAGGGATTTCTGATGAAATAAAAGGAGCCTTTCGGAGCTGGCAGCCTTGACAGAGGGTCAGGGCACCAGTCTCCGGGAAAGCTCCTCTTTTATTTCACAGGAAGGTTCGTCCTGTGAAACAAATGTTACTCGTGACGCAGTGCGTCGATGGGATTTAAGTTTGCTGCCTTCACCGAGGGAATGATCCCGAAGATCAGACCGATGAGGGTGGAGAAGATCACAGCCACCAGAATCGCCGGAACGCTGATGGCGACCGGAGATGAGGTTAAGTGGGAGATGATGTAGGCGAGGCCGATGCCGCCGCCGATCCCCAGGATGCCGCCTAGTCCGGTGAGAACGGCAGCTTCTGTTAAGAACTGGCCCAGGATCTTTGTTTTTCGTGCACCAAGAGCCTTTTTCAGGCCGATCTCGCGGGTACGCTCGGTAACGGACACCAGCATGATGTTCATAACGCCGATGCCGCCCACCAGCAGGGAGATGCTGGCGATCCAGATCAGCTGGCGGTTGGTTGCCGCCGAGAGCTGCTGAAGCTTGGCTGCCTGCTCCAGAAGATTTTCTGCCTTATAGCGGATGGTATCATCGGAAACCGTCAGGTAAGCATTAAGGATGTCTGCAGCCTTTTCGCCTGCGCCGGTCATGTCGTCGGTGGACACGGCGCGGACAACCAGATTCTGGGGCTCATCAAACTGATACAGAACCGGCCAGATCGGATCAGGAACGCAGACCATGCCGCTGGAGTTGTTCGATACATAGCGGTCATAATCCTCCATGGAATTGATGACCGGTTCGAAGCCTGTCTTCTGGGCCACCAGTCCGACAACTGTAAAGGGCTCTCCCTTGATCTCGATGGTTTTTCCGATGGCGTCATCCCCCTGGAATAAGTTGGAGGCTGCCGTTTTATCCAGAAGAGCGACCTTTCGGTTGTCGGTGAAATCCTTATCGGTAAAGCCGCGGCCGCGGGTGATCTGATAACCGTATACATTCAGATAATGAGCATCGATTCCGAGAATATTTCCGCCCTCCAGGGTCAGGTTTCCGTTATAGACGGCGTTGTATTCGTTCCGCGTATGGTACAGGGAGGCGTCTGCCACCTGGGAGAGCGCGGTGATCTCCGCCAGTATTTCATCGGAGATCACGGGAATCCCATCGGGAACGGACTGATAGGTGAGGTCCAGCGGCCAGTCACCCTGGTAAAGCTGGATCTTCACGGCATTGTTTCCGGAGCCGACCAGGTTCTGCTTGATCTGCTCGTTTGTTCCCTTAATGGTGGAAACGATGGCGATGATGGAGCCGATTCCGATGATAATGCCCAGCATGGTCAGAATGGAACGGAGCTTATGGGCCCAGATCCCCTGAAAGGAAAGTCTGATATTTTCTAGCATGGGGCACCTCCTAATATTTGTAGTCGTAGAGGCTGTCAACGGTCTCCGTTTTTGCCCCGTCTTTTACATTTTTTCCGTAAGGAAACGCGATTTCGTCCTCCATATCAAGACCGGATTTGATTTCCACCGATCCGTACATGATCTTTCCGGTTTCCACATACTGCTTTGCAAGCTTTCCGTTTTCCCCTTTTTTGTAGACGTAGGAACGGTTTCCATCCGCCCGCACAAAGGCACTGGACAGATAGATATCCCCGCTCTGAGCGGTATCACCGGAGGAAGCTCCGTCCAGAGACAGATCCACGCCGTCTCCGTTGTTCAGCTCCGCATCGCCCTTGATGACTGCTGTAAACGGATAATAGGACATGTTGGGATTGCTGCCGCCGTAGGAATTGGAGCTGGAGGGAGTTCCTGAAACACTGGTAATGGTGGCTTCATAGCTCATGCCATTGTTCCAGGAGGTTACCGTCAGGGTCATATCCTTCTGTACCAGGCCGAGAGCGGTTTCTGCCACATAGCCGGTGATGTAGTAGCCCTCTTCGCCGACCACGGAAATGAGAGGCTTGTTTTCCAGCTTGGCCGTTTCTTCGTCAGTCACGGACTTTACTGTGCCGTTTACGGTGCTCTTGATCAGTCCGTCGTCCATTTTCTGCTTCAGCTGTTTCAGAGCCAGCTCAGAGGTACGCTTCTGGAGATCCAGATCCTTTAAGGACTCTTCCTTTTCCCGGATCTGCTGTGCCAGCTCCTCTTTTGTAGGGCCGGAGGGGATATCGATTCCGGGACCGTCGGGAATATCAATGCCGGGGTCATCGGGAACGTCCGGATTATCCGGATCTTCCGGGTTATCGGGATCTTCCGGTTCGCCGGTGCTTCCGTCCAGAGTCCAGGTATAAAGCATAAGCTCGTCTTTTACCACTTCAAACCGGCAGACCGCCCGGTTTTCCATGATCCACCGGAGAAAATCCGTGTCGGCGCTGATGCCCGGTTCACAAAGGTAGCGGTAGGGATCTTCTGCTGTGCCGCTCCCCGCATAATGGTTTTCCACCGCATCTGCATTTAACGGCATGGAAGCCGTATGGATCAGTCCGCCGTCACGAGCGGTTTTCTGCGCTTCGGTCAGTGGGGTTCCGATGGAAGGCTGGCTCTGCCCGATCAGCTCTGCGATCTCATTCCAGTCCATCTCCCAGGAGCTTACGATCTTTGTGGGGGCATGAAGATCATCCACCGTATCAAAGACGGCACAGCTTTTTTCTTCCACCGCTTTTTTCAGGTAATCCTTTGCCACAGAAACGGTTTTTTTGTTTTCGGCAGGGCATACATAAAACCGGTAAGGGTCTGTTTCGGTTCCGGTTCCCATATAAGGAACCGATTCCGCGGTAATCGTTGTATAGACCTTTGACGGGTCGATGGTTTCTGCTGCCGCCGGTTCGGAGCCGAAGGAAGTCCGGGGAGCCACGGTTCCGGCAGAGGCGGTCCGCAGCAGGCGGACGCCGTTATTTCCGGCTCCGGAAGCGGTCAGATGAAGCCCGGCCAGAGCGCTCGGAGCCGCGGAAGCTACAGGCTTTGTTTTCCGAAGCTGGTCTAATTCGGCCTGAACATTCTGGATACTTAACCCAAGTCCGTCAATTTCCATCTGTTTCATTTCCAGCTCCATGGAGACCAGAGTTGTATCGTAGGCGATCAGCGGATCTCCGACTTTTACGGTGTCCCCCTCCTTCACATAGATCTGGGTGACGGTCAGGCTGCTGTCATAAGCAATATTCTGGTTTAAATTGGTGGTGACATTTCCATAAGGAGAAATATCGCTGTTGTCGTTCCAGTAGCCGTTGTTCATGGCAGATACGGGAGCCACCTTGACCGGAGACGCACTCCGCTTCATGGCATAGGAAATTCCTCCGAATACAAGAGCCACGGCCAGAACGCCGGATACGGATCCGATGATCAGCTTTTTCTTTTTCATACGGCCTCCTCTCTGACGCTTAAAACACCGTCGCGGATCAAAAGCACCCGCTTTGCGTGGGCGGCGATCTCCGGATCATGGGTGATCATGATGACAGTCATGCCTTCTTCGTTGAGCTGACGGAACAGCTCCATGACCTGATGGCCGGAAGCGGAATCCAGTGCACCGGTGGGTTCATCCGCCAGGAGAATATCCGGCTTTGTGACCATGGCGCGGGCAATGGCGACACGCTGCTTCTGACCGCCGGAAAGCTGGGTGGGCTTAAAATTCATGCGATCGGCCAGACCGACCTTTTCCAGCGCGGAAACGGCGCGCTCCCGCCGTTCCTTCCGGGAAACACCGGCATAGAGCAGGGGCAGTGCCACATTGTCCACGGCGCTCTGCCTCGGCAGCAGATTAAAGCTCTGGAATACGAAGCCGATGGAGCGGTTGCGGACAGCGGACAGCTCCTTGTCCTTATGGTGGAGCAGGCTGGTTCCGTTTAAGGTGTACTCTCCGGAGGTCGGCGTATCCAGACAGCCGATGATGTTCATTAACGTTGTTTTCCCGGAGCCGGAGGGCCCCATGATCGCCACGTATTCGCCGCGGTCCACGTGGAGAGTGACATCCTTTAAGACCGGGACGGTCAGCCTTCCCTGGAGATAATCCTTATAAATGTGATCCAGTTCCAACATCATTGGTCAGACACCTCCTCCGAGGGGACAGCCGAGTCGCCGCCGCCGATGGCTTCCATCTGATTGTCGCCGCCGCCGATGCCCTCCATCTGATTGTCACCGGGATCGGAATACGGGAGGATCTCACCGTCGTTTTTCATGACAGGTACGCCGGGTTTACAGTCTTCGCTGGGCCATACGATATAATCGGTGCCCTTCAGTCCGTCCAGGATCTCGTAAGTGTCATTTTCTTCATCATATTCGCCCAGAGTCACGGAACGCTTTTCCAGCCTGTCATCGGAATCGGCTGCCCAGACGTAAGGGCTGCTGTCGATGTCCTGGATGTAGGAGCTCATGAGCCACATCCCCTCCTTCTGCTCCGTGGACAATCCGTAGTCCGGCTCTACATATACATGCTGCCCGAGCATGAGGCCGTCGCTGGAATCCAGCACCACATAGAAGGGATATTTTGAGGCCTGGTTTCCGCCGTCGGAGCTGGAAATATAGCCGCTGTTGTCAGAAATGGGCTTTTCGGTATCGATGGTATCAACGGTTCCCTTCCAGGTGATGGTCTCGTCCACACGGGAATGGACGATCACACGCTGTCCCACGGAAAGATTTCCCATGTTCTGTTCGCTGATGGAGCCCTTGACCCTGTATTTTCCAACAGCCAGAATGCTCATAAAGGGCTTCTGTTCGCCGGTGTAGTTATCATAGCCGGGCGTCTCATTGATCTCCTGAACCACACCGTCGATGGTGGAATTAACCAGGGCGGAATCCAGGGATTTCTGAAGCTTTTCAATCTCCAGCTGCTTTACCTTATAGTCATATTCCTTCTGCTTCAGATCCAGAGTGGCCTGCTGGATCTGTGTGGTGTAGGAAAGCTGTTCACTGGCGGGGGCACTCTTTTTTTCCTTCTCCAGCTGGGCAATATTGGCCTTCTGGGTATCCATGCTGTTGGAAATGCTTTCCAGCTCCAGGTTGGCCTGTTCTACCTTCATGGAGAGATCTTCCGTATCGTACTGGAACAGGGGAGTTCCTACCTTTACGGTATCGCCTTTGGAAACATAGATCTCTTTTACAGTCTGATCGGATTCCAGCTGGATATTTAAGGTACTCTGGGATTCCACAACACCGGCAAAGCGGTTCTGGGTTCCGAGACCGGTTCCGGTCAGCGTGGCGACGGAATCTGCGTACAGGGCGTTTTCTTCAGCGGATGAACCGCCCTTCCTGGCCGTGGTGCGCCATACGATCAGTCCGGCTGCGAGCACGGCCAGAACGGCCGCACCGCCGATGATAAGACGTTTCTTCTTCATAGACAATCCTCCGTTGTTTTCCAATGATTACTTCCATTCTAACAGAAAGGACGGATAAACGAAACAACGAAAATTCTTAAGATATCTTAAAAAAAGCGGAATCAAAAGGGTTGCAAAGGAAGCCCTTTCTTATATATAATAGAGTTATGATGAGCGTACTTTGCTCAGAAAAAAGGAACGGAGGGAGATACCGATGGAAGAACAGCAGAAAGAAATAGAACTGGCAGCAGAAAATGCAGAAAACCAGGAGCCGGAAGCACCGGCAGAAACCATGGACGATTATAAGGAAGAGCTGGAAGCATCGTTTAAGCAGGTACGGGAGGGCGATGTTTTGACCGGAACAGTCATCGGCGTGGATGAGGATGAGATCACAGTGGATCTGCAGTCCTATACCGAGGGAATCATCAAAAAAGAGGATTTCACGAATGATCCCGGTGTGGTCTTAAAGGAGGCGGTACAGAACGGCGATGAAATTACTGCCACCGTGGTAAAGACGGATGATGGCCAGGGTCATGTTCTGCTTTCCAGAAAAGAAGCCAATGATCAGATGGCCTGGGAAAAGCTGGAGCAGTGCTTCCAGGACAGAACGCCGATCCATGTAAAGATCGACGGGATCGTAAAGGGCGGCGCAGTCGCCTATGTAGAAGGAATCCGTGCGTTTATTCCTGCGTCCAAGCTGTCCACCGCATATGTGGAGGATCTGGAGGACTGGCTGGGGAAAGAGCTTGACGTTCAGGTGATCACCTGTGAAAAAGAAGGAAAACGTCTGGTGCTTTCCGCCAGAGAGCTGGCTTACGCAAAGGAGATGGAAGAGCGCCAGAAGAAGATCGCAGCCTGTGAGGTCGGGGCCGTCTCTGAGGGTGTCGTGGAAACGATCCAGAACTACGGAGCCTTTGTGAAGCTGGACAATGGCGCCACCGGTCTGCTCCATGTGTCACAGATCAGTGACTAACGCCTGAAAACACCGGCAGCTGTGTTAAGCGTCGGACAGAGGGTGACAGTAAAGATCACGGCTGTGAAGGACGGAAAGCTGAGCCTCAGCATGAAGGCACTTCTCGATGTGGCAGAGCCGGAGGATACCGCAGAGCATATCGAGTATACAGAAGAGGGCCAGGCGGCCACCAGCCTTGGGGCATTGTTAAAGGGCTTCAAGCTTGATTAAGGGACATCTGGGAAGGAAGTACGATTATGGCAATACCTCAGTTACCGAAGGAATATGATCAGCTCGACCAGTGGACGACACTCATGTTCCTTTACAAGTCTGCGCTTCAGGAGGTTCAGACCAGGGTCAATATCCTCAGTGAGGAATTTCAGCAGATCAACCACTATAATCCGATCGAACATGTAAAAGCCAGGATCAAGACGCCGGAGAGCATTGTAAAAAAATTGAAGAAATTGGGCTTTGAATCTACGATTGAAAATATGTACCGGGAGCTTCATGACATTGCCGGAGTCCGGATCATCTGCTCGTTTACCTCGGATATTTACTATCTGGCGGATGCCATTTCCAGACAGAACGATGTGAAGGTGCTCATGGTGAAGGATTATATCCAGAATCCGAAGCCTAACGGGTATCGGAGCTATCATATGGTGATCTCGGTGCCGATCTATCTGTCCAGCGGGCAGGTGGAGATGAAGGTGGAGATCCAGATCCGCACCATCGCCATGGATTTCTGGGCGAGTCTGGAGCATAAGATCAACTATAAATTTGAGGGCGCCGCACCGGCGCATATGTGTGATGAGTTAAAGGAGTGTGCCGATATGGCGGCTGATCTGGACCGCCGTATGCTGGCACTGAATGAATCGCTGCAGCGGGCAGGAGAGGAGAGACAATCATGAGCAGTCTGAGCGTATGGATCGCCGGAGCAAAAGGTCAGCTTGGCTCCGCCATCTACCGGATCCTCCATGAAGATGTAAAGATCGAGGTGCTGACCTCAGATCTGGACGTGGATGTGACCGATCTGGAGGAAGTTACATCATTTGTAAATATCAATCACCCGGATGTGGTGATCAACTGTGCGGCCATGACCGATCTGGCCATGTGCGAACGTCAGGCTGAGACTGCCTTTAAGGTTAATGCTCTGGGGGCAAGAAACCTGGCTATCGCGGCAAGAAAGGTCAATGCAAAGCTGATCCATATTTCCACCGACGATGTATTCGACGGAACGGCAAAGCATCCGCTGACGGAGTTTGACCGGGTAAATCCCCGGACTGTTTACGGAAAGTCCAAGCTTGCCGGGGAGCAGTTTGTACGGGAGCTGGCACCGAAACACATGGTTGTCCGCAGCTCCTGGATCTACGGAAACACGAAAAACAACTTTGTAAGCTATATTCTGGACGGGCTTCTGACCGAAGACACGATCTTTGTGCCGGTGGATCAGGTGAGCACGCCTACCAGCGCCGATGATCTGGCAGAGTTTATTGTCAAGCTGATCCATTCCTCCGAGTATGGAATTTATCATGCTTCCTGTGAGGGAATGTGCAGCCGGTATGAATTTGCCAAGGAGATTGTGCGGCTGTCGGGAAAGGATGTGCGGATCGAGCCGCTGGCGGCCGGAGACAATCCGTCCATTGTGAACCGTCCCCGCTATACGCTTCTGGATAATTTCATGATGCGGATGTCAGGAATCCACCAGATGCCGACCTGGAAGGAATCCCTTGCAAGGTTCATGGAAGGGAAAAAGATCAATGAATAAAAAGAAAAAGAAAATCGGCCTGACAACATACATCTTTATTGCTCTGCTTTTAGGCGCCCTGACCGGAGTACTGCTCCACTATTTTGCCCCGGCGGGCTATGTGAGGGATCAGGTGTTTGTCGGAGGGATCTTTGAGGTCTGCGGAACCGGCTTCCTGCGTCTCATGCAGATGCTGGTGGTACCGCTGGTATTCTGTTCCCTGGTGTGCGGAAGCTCCGCCATTGGCGATACGAAGAGCCTTGGAAAGGTCGGAATCAAGACCCTGGCCTTTTACCTGGTGACAACGGCTCTGGCGATCTCGGTGGCGCTGGCCGTGGGAAATCTCATCAATCCGGGCATCGGCCTGGATGTGTCCAGCCTCCAGACTGCCGAGGTGGCAGAGGTACAGTCGGTGTCTCTGGTGGACACTCTGCTGAACATCATTCCGAAGAATCCGATCCAGGGACTTGCGGAAGGAAATATGCTCCAGATCATTGTCTTTGCCCTGATCATCGGCATTATCCTGGCGAAGCTCGGAGAGCGGGCCGAGGTGGTTTCCAACTTCTTCGCCCAGTTCAATGATGTGATGATGGAAATGACTATGATGGTCATGAAGGTGGCTCCGGTTGGCGTGTTCTGTCTGGTGGCAAAGACGTTTACCAACATTGGATTTGGTGCGTTTGCAAACCTGATCAAATATATGGCAGGGGTGATGCTGGCGCTGGTGATCCAGTGCGGCGTGGTCTACATGCTTATGTTAAAGGTCTTTACAGGAGCCAATCCATTAAAGTTTTTAAAGAAATTTGCACCGGTCATGGGCTTCGCCTTTTCCACGGCGACCTCCAATGCCACCATTCCCATGTCCATTGATACTCTGTCCAAGAAGATTGGAGTTACCAAGAAGATTTCCTCCTTCACGATTCCTCTTGGCGCGACCATCAATATGGACGGAACCGCCATCATGCAGGGCGTGGCGGTTGTATTTGCGGCGCAGGCCTTCGGAATCCCTCTGGGCCTTAAGGAATATGCCATGGTCATTGCCACGGCAACCCTGGCATCGATCGGAACGGCAGGAGTTCCCGGAGTCGGTCTGGTGACCCTGACTATGGTATTCGCATCGGTGGGACTTCCGGTGGAGGCCATTGGTATCATTATGGGAATCGACCGGATCCTGGATATGAGCCGTACTGCAGTCAACATCACCGGAGACGCAGTCTGCACGACCATTGTGGCCCATCAGGCCGGCGGTTTCGATAAGGAGATCTTTAACGACATGAATGCCGGAAAGGATCCGGAGCCGTGATCGAGACAGATCTGAGACGGCTGTAAAAAACTGCGGATTGCGCAACGAATTGCATAAAGAAAAAAGAAAAATCCGACCAAACTGTACATTATGTACGAATAAGATTGCCTGAATTAAGGACTCCGAGACATGGAGCCCTTAATTTTTTTACGAAAAACCGGGATAAAATGATAAAAATCTCTGCGTGGGCCGTCAAAACTTTTTAAAATTCTGAAGTAAAACTGGGGTGTTGACAGATAGCTCTTTTTGAGAAATAATGAGGGCAGATGGAGACACTACATGGGGGTGTAGAGAATACCAGCTGCCACTTAGAAAAGAGCATGAGGAGGAATAAGGTTATGGGTAACAATTTAAATCCTTACGTAGCAAGTGTAATTGATTATGTAAAAGAGACACACAAGAATGAGCCTGAATTCGTTCAGACTGTTGAAGAGGTTTTTTCTTCGATCTCTCCGATCATGGATGCACATCCGGAGTATGTGAAGGCTGATCTGCTTAAGAGAATGGTAGAGCCGGAGCGTATGTTCACATTCCGTGTATGCTGGATGGATGACAATGGCGAATATCATACAAACCGTGGCTGGCGCTGCCAGTTCAACGGCGCGATCGGCCCGTACAAGGGCGGTCTTCGTTTCCAGAAAAATGTTTACGAGGGCGTAATCAAGTTCCTCGGCTTTGAGCAGACCTTTAAGAACAGCTTAACCGGTCTTCCTATGGGCGGTGCAAAGGGCGGTTCCGACTTTGATCCTGCCGGCAAGTCTGCAGCAGAGGTTGAGAGATTCTGCCAGAGCTATATGACAGCTCTGTACCGTTATATCGGACCCGATATCGACATTCCCGCAGGTGATATGGGTGTCGGCGGCCGTGAGATCGGTTATCTGTATGGCCAGTACCGCCGCCTGAAGGGCGTTTGGGAGAACGGCGTTCTCACCGGTAAGGGCCTCAGCTACGGCGGTTCCCTGATCCGTCCGGAAGCAACCGGCTT
This sequence comes from uncultured Lachnospiraceae bacterium, assembly GCA_934351765.1. Taxonomy (GTDB): domain Bacteria; phylum Bacillota; class Clostridia; order Lachnospirales; family Lachnospiraceae; genus Lientehia. The sequence continues at coordinate 15,286 of CAKRJM010000031.1, forward strand.
TGGTGCAGTATATTATCTTCAGGAGGTTCTCAAGCACGAGAATGATACCATCGAGGGCAAGAGAATTGCTATCTCCGGTTACGGCAATGTAGGCTGGGGCATCATGAAGAAGGCTGCTATGCTTGGTGCAAAGGTTACATATTTCGCAGGTCCTGACGGATATATTCATGATCCGGAAGGTGTTGTTACAGATGAAAAGCTCAACTACATCCTTGAAATGCGTGCAAAGGATCCTATGCACTGCAAGCCTTACGCAGACAAGTTCGGTGTTGAATTTGTTCCCGGTGAGAAGTGCTGGGGCGTTAAGGATGTTGACGTATATATGCCCGCGGCTACTCAGAACGATGTCCGTATGGTATCTGCAGAAAAGATCGCAGCTTCCGGCGTAAAGTATTACATCGAGGTAGCAAATATGCCTACCACCAACGACGCTCTGAATTATCTTCGCGGACAGGAGCATATGATCGTTGCTCCCTCCAAGGCTGTTAATGCCGGCGGCGTAGGCGTTTCCGGTCTTGAGATGTCTCAGAACTCCGAGCGTCTTGTATGGACCGCAGAGGAAGTTGATGCACAGCTTCATAAGATGATGCAGAACATCCATAAG
>CAKRJM010000032.1 GCA_934351765.1 uncultured Lachnospiraceae bacterium
TTTAATCAGGATTGCGAACTTGTTTCGCAATTACCTATTCTCAGTATGCGCCGTCCGACCGGTTTTATGCCGCAACGATTTTTAACAAAATCTGGAATTTTTGTTAAGGTTCCGCTATGGTCTTTCCAGCGGATCTGTGTTACATTGAAGGCAGAAAACGCGACATTAACAACCAGGAAAGGTGGGAATTTTCCGATGTTTAAAGACAATCTGCTCATGCTGCGAAAAGCCGCCGGTCTGTCACAGGAGGAACTGGCGGAAAAGCTGGCCATCTCGCGCCAGACACTCTCCAAATACGAAACCGGCGAATCACTTCCTGACATTGAAAAATGCCGGATGATCGCCGATGTATTCAATGTAAGCCTTGATGACCTGGTGACCTACGAGCCGGACGGTACCGGCCTCGGCATTGCGCCGAAGGGCAGGCACATGTTCGGCGTTCTGACTGTTGGCGAGAAAGGACAGATCATCATTCCGGCCAAAGCACGCAGGATCTTCAATATCCACCCCGGCGACTCGCTGATCCTGCTGGGCGACGAAGCTCAGGGACTGGCTCTCATCAAAGAGACGGATCTGATGATCCTGCTAAACCAGAGCACCGGACGGGAGGCGCAGTGACTATATGAATCCGATACATAATACAAATACCATCCTGGAGATTTCGGATCTCCGAAAAGAATATCCCGGCTTCCGTTTAAATCATGTATCCTTTTCTCTGAGCCGAGGCTCCATCATGGGACTGGTGGGGCGCAACGGTGCCGGAAAAACGACAACCATCAAATCCATGCTTGGGCTGATCCGTCCTTCCGGCGGAACCATTTCCTGCTTCGGCATGGAGCTGTCCTCCCACGAAGCAGAAATCAAAAAACGGATCGGCTACGCCTGCGGTGCTGTGGATTATTATAAGAAAAAACCGATCCGTGACATTGCCGCCGTGACAAAGCTGTTCTATGAAAACTGGGACGATGCAGCCTACCGTCATTATCTGGAGCTGTTTTCTCTGCGGGACGAAAAAACACCGGAGGAGCTGTCCGAGGGCATGCGGGTGAAGCTGAACCTGGCACTGGCTCTTTCCCATCACGCTGAGCTTCTGGTCCTTGATGAGCCCACCTCCGGACTTGATCCTGTTTCCCGCAGCGAGCTTCTGACTATATTTCGTTATCTGGCGCAGGAGGCCGGCACAGCGATCCTGTTTTCCACCCATATCACAACGGATCTGGAAAACTGTGCAGACATGATCACCTATCTGAGAAACGGAACCGTACAGATCTCCGGGGCTCTGCCGGACTATCTGGCAGACTGCCGTTCCCGCGGTCTCGGAAAAACTCTTGAGGAAATTATGATCCATGACGAACAGGAGGCATTTCATGAAAAAACTGCTCATTAAAGAAATCCGGCTGGCGGCCTCACCTCTTTCCTTCCTGTTTCTGGCCTTTTCAGTCATGGCACTGATCCCCGGCTATCCGATCCTTGTGGGCAGCTTCTTTGTCTGCTTCGGGATCTTTCACTCCTTTCAGGCAACACGGGAAACCAACGATATCCTCTATTCCGTTCTCCTTCCGCTGTCAAAGTCGGACACCGTAAAAGGTAAATTCGCCTTCAGCGTCATGATCCAGCTTGCCGGCTTTCTGCTCATGGGGATTTTCACACTGCTGCGCATGACTGTCCTCGCCCATGCCGAACCATATGTGAACAACGTCATGATGAATGCCAACCAGCTTTATCTGGCATTTACGCTTCTTCTGTTTCTGTTGTTCAACCTGCTTTTTATCTGCGGATTTTTTAAGACCGGCTATCGGATCGGCATACCGTTTCTGTGGTTCGGAATCGCCGCGCTTCTGCTCATCGGACTTGCAGAAACCCTCCATCATCTGCCCGGCCTTGGCTTTCTCAACAATACCGACACCATGAGAAATACCGATCTGTGGCTGAGCCTGGCCGCCGCCGCAGTTGTTTACGCGATCGGAACATGGGGAAGTATGAAATACGCGATGAAGAGATTTCAGGACGTGGATCTGTAAGATACAAGCTGCGCAGGCCCCCTCCCGGTCAACCGGCACATATCGAAGTTGCCTCTGACCGGGAGGGTGACCTGCGCAAGCTCTCTATTCCTTACATTCCACCCACTTACATCAATCAGTCCGAATATACGGAAGCTGCTTCTGGCATCGCCCTCATTTCTGTGTTATATTTAGTACAAAATGCGAATTGGAGGAGCTTTCATGAATCCCAGTCGTTCTAACTATGAGTTAATGAAGACTCAGATGGCTGTTTCTTTTCTGCAGCATGATCAGGATCTTATGATCCGAAATTTTTCTTTAGAACATGATACTCAATATCTTTATCTTTCTTTTGTTGACCGTATGTATCGGATCAGCCGGGAATCCGGCCAAGTAGAATGGTCGGCAGATTTTTCTCAGACCGCAAACGCAGCTGACTACAATGAAGCTATGACCATCTATGATGTTCTCTGCCGGTCTGACCGTCCGAATCCCGCCAGTACAGAATTGGTTCCTGTGAATACGCTTTCCAGTATTCATACCGGAAATATGGGACAAAAAACGGACTTTTTTCAGCATGCCGCCGAATTTTTTGACGGAAATATTTCCGGATTTCTGCATGCCTGCAAAGCACTTCACGGAATACCTGTTTCCGGCGGGGATGCCGCCTGTGAATTACAGTTTTTCTCTTTTCTTCCGGTCACCGTCCGGTTCTGGGAATCTGATGAGGATTTCCCGCCCAGCTTGCAGATCCTGGTTCCGAAAAACATTCTTGATTTCATGCACTATGAGACAGTCATGTTTGCCGTTTCCCATCTGCTGAACCGGCTTATGGACGAAACGCGGAACTCAACTCCGTAAACCATGCCCCGGCTTTTTCCGCAGCTTTAACAGGAGGACCGACTATGAACCCAACAATCCGAATCGAACATCTGGCGCTGTATGTCAATGATCTGGAAGCGGCCCGCGCGTTTTTTATAAAGTATTTTCATGCCGTTTCCGGTGAGAAGTATCATAACAAAAATACCGATTTTTCTTCTTACTTTTTAAGCTTTTCCGACGGTTCCAGACTGGAGCTTATGACGAAGCCGGGGCTTCATGATGTGCAAAAGGATCCAAACCGCACCGGCTATATTCACCTGGCATTCAGCCTCGGAAGCCGGGCGGCTGTTGATGCACTTACCGAAACGATGAAGCAGGACGGCTGCCAGGTCATCAGCGGGCCGCGGATCACCGGCGACGGCTATTATGAAAGCTGTCTTGTGGGATTTGAGGGAAATTTAATTGAATTAACGGAATAGAAAGGAAACTTCCGACTTATGCGTTCCATGAAACCGGACAACGAAATTTCCGTAAAAAAGATAAAAATTCCAACCGCCGAAGGCTCCATCTGTGCACTGGTGCTTTCTCCGAAAAAGCCGGTACAGAATGCCCCCGGCCTGCTATGGCCTCACGGCGGCGGTTATATTGCCGGAATGAAAGAAATGGTACATATGTCGCGGGCCGTTGATCTGGTAAAACGGTACGGTGCAGTCGTGGTGTCCCCCGGTTACCGCCTGGCCTTTCAGAAGCCGTTTCCGGCAGCCGTGAACGACTGCTACTCCGCCCTGTTATATGTAAAGGAACATGCCAAAGAGCTGGGGATCCGAAGCGATCAGATCATGGTTGGCGGCGAAAGCGCCGGAGGAGGCTTATGTGCGGCAGTCTGCATGATGGCAAGAGATTTCGGAACCGTCCATGTTGCATTCCAGTTTCCGCTCTATCCCATGCTGGACGACCGTGATACGGAAACCTCCCGGGACAACCATGGACGGATCTGGAATACCAGGCGGAACCATTTTGCCTGGAACATTTATCTGCGGAGCTTAAAAAGTCCTAAAAACCGGACTGTTTCCTGTTATGCCGCTCCGGCAAGAGCCACGGACTTTTCCGGTCTGCCTCCCGCCTATACCTTTGTGGGAGACGGCGAACCCTTTTATGCCGAAACCGTCCATTATGTCCGTGAATTAAAGCAATGCGGGATTCCGGCAAAACTCGATGTATATCATACCAATATGCACGCCTTTGACATGATGCGCCCGGACGAACCGCTCAGCCGGAAAGCAGCCGAACGGTTCAACCGTGTATTTGCCTATGTGAAAGATCATTTCTTTGCGGAACAATCCGACTGACAGGCGCAGGCTTTACCGTGCCGTTCCTTTTTCCGGTACAAACAGGGAATCCATGTTTACACCTTCCAGTGTAAGGAGCTGTACCTTCCGGTCGATCCCGCCCGCGTATCCGGTCAGGCTTCCGCCGGTTCCGACCACCCGATGGCAGGGAACAAGAATCGAAATCTCATTATGTCCCACCGCACCGCCAACCGCCTGCGCCGACATATGATCGATTCCGCGCCGCTTCGCAAGAAGCTGTGCGATCTCTCCGTAGGTCATGGTCTGTCCGTAGGGAATGGTGCAGAGAATTTCCCAGACCTCCTTCTGAAAGGCTGTTCCGACAAAATGAAACGGTATCGAGATCTCCGGTCTTTTCCCGGAAAAATAACGATCCAGCCAGCGTTTTGTCTGTATTAAAACCGGTATTTCCCTCTCCTCCCGTTCCGCTTCCAGACACCGCCCGAAGTACTTCTGCCCCTCAAACCATACTCCCGCCAGCCCGGTTTCATCGGCCGCCAGCAAAATTTTTCCAAGCGGCGATTCATAATCGCTGATATACTGCACGCACGGCTCCTCCTCTTCTGCGATATTTCTCTTATTATAGCACGCTCCTATGTCATAGCCTATCATAAAATATTCGTTTTCTATAAGCATTACACCAGAATACAAAATTTGTTCGCGTTTTGACGTCGTTCCGGCGTAAAATATATGTCCGGGACCGGGCATAATTTTTCACAGCAAAATCCCATTTCATTTCGTTATGAAAGCAGCTGTAAAACCGCGCCCATCTGTGCTATACTGAATCCCGGCAACGATTTTATGGAAAGAAGGTTTTATTTATGGATGTTATCGCCGCTGCCAAGGCACTTGGCTTTTCCGATGCCGCCGTTATGGACACCAAGGATCTTGTATTCAAGCCGGAATACCGGGTCTTCTGCGAGGAAAACCTCTGCGGCTGCTATAACCACAATCCTGCCTGTCCGCCCATGAGCGGTACGGTGGAGGAAATGGATCAGCGGGCGTATGCCTATGAAAAGACACTGGTTCTCCAGACCACACGTGAACCGGATATGGATTATAAAAAGGCAAAGCTGGAGCATAACAAGATCACAGAAGCCCTGGCGGAACAGATGAAGCTGGATGGAAAAACCGATCTGCTGCTCATGACCGCCGGTCCCTACAAGAATCACTCCTGTATGTCCGCCTACTGTGTGGATGCCCAGAAGATGGCAGATGCCGTCGGCATGATCTGCTGGGGAAATGACGGGAAAATCCGGTATTTTTCCCAGATTCTGTTTCATGAATGAACCCAGGGAGAAATTTATGACATTCCAGAACGCTGCGGCGGCAGATTTTTCCCGGATCCGTAATTTTTACCGGAATCTGTAACCACACTGCAATTACTTGTATATGGAGGATAACTAAAATGGAATTACAGCATGGAAAGCCTGCGGACACCGCAGGCAGACTGGAAAAAGAGCTTCGTACATACGACCTGCTTGACCGGCTGGGCGTCTCCTATGACCGGGTTGACCACGAACCGGCCATGACCATGGAGATCTGTCAGGAAATCGACAAGGTGTTACAGCCCGTGATCTGCAAAAACCTGTTTTTATGCAACCGGCAGGAGACCTCGTTCTATCTTCTGATGATCCCAGACAACAAAGTATTCCACACCAAGGATCTTTCCTCGCAGATCGGCTCCGCGCGTCTGTCTTTTGCCAAGGCGGAATACATGGAACAGTTCCTCGACATCACCCCCGGCTCCGTCAGCGTTCTGGGACTGATGAATGATACCGAACACCGCGTACAGCTCCTGATCGATGAAGATGTCTTAAACAGTGAGTTTGTGGGCTGCCATCCCTGTATCAACACCTCCAGCATCAGATTCCGGACCAGCGATCTGGTGGAAAAAGTGATTCCCGCCATGAAACATCCCTTTGTAAAGGTGAAATTATAAGAATTTCGGTTATTTCAGCCGGTATGTTTTTCCTGCTCCCCGCCCGTTGATTTCGAGCAATCCGCGTTCATTCATCTGGCGGGTCAGCAGATAAGCTCTCGTCTTTTTGATATTCAGCAATTCCTGCAACTCTTCGTCATTCATTTCTCCATATTCTCGAAGATAATCCAGAACAATTTTCATCTGCGGGGTAACAGCAGAATCCGCAATCTCATTATCCGCCTTTTTAATTTGGTCAGTCTGCTCAGATGAAGCGGCATTCATATTCGGCAGCAGCAATTTGAACGTATTATGGGTCACTTCAATCTTCGGCTGAACCGGACAAGATTTATACAGCGCATAAATCTTACGGATCCCCGTACCATAAGATTCAATCAAACGCAGCCGATGAAAAATCTCTGCCAGCCTGCGGTTCCGCGGCTGGGAAATACCACTGCGAATATCCTCTGCCGACAGCCCCGGCAGCAATCCGCCGATGGAAATAAATTCCATGCACTCATCATTGACATTGATAATGATACTGCCGCTGTAACTGTAATCCCGATGAACAAAAGCATTCAATAATGCTTCACGAATTGCTGCCTCAGGATAATCGGATTTGTCAACCCGTTCCAGTCCCTGAAACCTCGAAGCTGTCCGATTACATAATGCAAGATAAGCATAACTGTCATCAAGCTGCTTAAAAATCGATCCGCCAAATTCCCTTGCATCTTTAAAAGTAAGATTCTCCGAATCACCAAACACAGCGATCTTCGTAGTATGATGACACTGATCGGAAAGAATCTGCGCCAGATTGGTATACTGATCATCATGAATATTCCGTAATCCCAACGCGATAAACTTATCTTCCGAAAACACAACTTTATATCGTTTAAATGCTGCTTTCGCCTCCTCAAAAGTCAGATCCTGCTGCATGGTACGCATTTCCTCAAATACATCTCCATCCGAATCCTTGATCATCTGCCTGATCTGCTCCGGAGACGCCTGTACACTGGCTGCTCCTTGACGCACATATACCCCGGCCGGTTTAATCCCCTTTCCTTTTAAATAATACGGCTTATAACTCCCCTCGCCAATCTCAATGCGAATCACGTGGTTATCCTGCAGTACATAGCGTACAAACATCGTCACATCCGGCTGGATGGCATCCCGGATTCCATTAGTCAGACGTGTATAGGTTTCATCTACCGAATCAATGCCAACCACTTTCCCCTGATCATCAATTCCAATATAAATCACACCGCCTTCTGTGTTGGCAAACGCAATGACTTCCTTGTAAATTTCATCTGTCAGCCTGGATTTATATTCCATACGTTCACTTTCATATTCCATATACTGCACCTCCGATCCATCTTATTTTTATTATATCCCGTTTTTCACTTTTTTCAATGCCGAAAGTGAATATTCACCTTTCATTCACTCTTTGCAGTGAATATTCACTCTGCGGTGGGCCGCAAAGCGGCAATCTTCCATTCCGCCGCAGTGCGATCCCCGCGGAGTGTTTTTATTTCATAGGACGAACTTTCCGCTGAAATAAAAACAGCGGGGCGCCGAAGCGTCCCGCCAGTTTTATTTCCGGATCTTACTCCATTGTATAAGGCATCAGTGCAACGTGTCTTGCTCTCTTGATCGCAACCGTCAGGGCACGCTGATGCTTTGCGCAGTTTCCAGTGATTCTTCTGGGAAGGATCTTTCCTCTCTCAGATACGTATCTCTTTAACTTTGCAACGTCCTTGTAATCGATAACACCGTTCTTATCTCCGCAGAATACACAAACCTTTTTTCTTCTGCGTCCGCCTCTCCTCTTCATAGGAGAATCTGCTCTATCGCCTTTTGTATAAGCCATGGTTAAAACCTCCTTCATCTCATATCATCGTAACTGGTTTTAGTTAAACGGGAGACCTTCGTCTTCTACTCCATCGGGGATGTTCATAAACCCATCATCGACCGCACTGCTGGGCTGGGGTCTGGATTCCTGACGGTAAGAAGAACCTCCGCCGTTCTGTGCAGCAGCGCTCTTGCTCTCTGCAAACTCCTGATCCTCCACCACAACATCGGTGGTATATACCTTCTGACCATCCCGGTTGGTATAGCTTCCCGTCTGGATACGGCCGGTCACTACGATCTTGGTTCCCTGATGAAGATACTTCTCAGCGAACTCTGCGCTTCTTCCGAAAGCGACACAGGAAATGAAATCAGCAGACTGATCATTTCCGCCGTTTCCGCTGCGGCTGAATCTGCGGTCTACCGCCAGTGTGTATCTGGCGATCGCCATTGCGTTCTCCCCCTGGGAGTAACGGATATCGGGTTCTCTGGTCAGACGACCCATGAGCATGACTTTATTCATGTAATCTCCTCTTTTCCCTGATTACGCGTCCTGTCTTACGCACAAATATCTGATTACAGGCTCCATGATACGAATATGGTTTTCCACTTCGTTAGGGCAGTTAGAATCAGACTCGAACTGAATGAAATAGTAGAATCCCTCTTTCATCTTCTGGATCTCGTAAGCAAGTCTCTTCTTGCCCCATTCATCCACGTTTGTGATGGTGCCGCCGAAACGGGTAATGTAGCCCTTTACTTTTTCTAAAGCGGCTGCTTTGTCTTCCTCTTCAAGCTTTGCACTCAGCACAACTGCTAATTCATACTTGTTCATGCTGTTTACCTCCTTTTGGTCTCTGGCCCCCTGTCTGTTTCACCGGGGAGCAAGGAATAAATACTGTCACAAATCTAGATTTTATCATGCTTTCCCCTGTTTGGCAAGCACTTTTTATGTTCCTTTTTTCGGTATTTTTTATGTTCCTTTTACTTCGGTTCCGTCGGCCCGCTTATGTCCGCGGCAGTTTTTCTCCACCAGCTTTCGCGGCACCATGATCATGTGGCCGCAGCCCATGCACTTTAACCTGAAATCCATACCGACCCGCAGGACCTCCCATTCGCTGCTGCCACAGGGGTGGGGTTTTTTCAGTTTTACAATATCTCCAAGCTGAAAATCCATCTTTTTCCTCCTATAAAAACATGCCCAGAGTCTCTCCGATGGGCGCCTTGATGATCAGATCTGCCCGGCCGTCCATGGATGTCGCACTCTTGTTGATCAGAACCAGCTTTTTCCCATGATAATAATCGATCAGGCCGGCCGCCGGATAGACTGTCAGCGAGGTTCCTCCGATGATCAGCATCTCTGCCGCTGCGATCCGCGCGATAGCCCGCTGCATGGTTCCGTAATCCAGTGCTTCCTCATAAAGCACCACATCCGGCTTCACCACCGCACCGCAGGAGCAAAGCGGAATCCCCTTTGCATGACGCACATATTCCTCATCATAAAATTTCCCGCAGCGGATACAGTAATTGCGGAGCACCGATCCGTGGAGCTCCAGGACCTCCTTACTGCCTGCCTTCTGGTGCAGCCCGTCAATGTTCTGGGTGATCACCGACTTCAGTTTTCCCTCCTGTTCCAGCTTCGCCAGTGCCAGATGCGCCTTGTTTGGCTCTGCCTCCGGAAAAAGCATCTTTTTTTTATAAAACCGGAAAAACTCCTCCGTATGCCGCTCGAAAAAGGTATGGCTTAAAATCGTCTCCGGCGGATATTCATACTCCTGATTATACAGCCCGTCCACACTCCGAAAATCCGGGATATGGCTCTCCGTAGACACACCGGCGCCTCCGAAGAATACGATATTGTCACTTTCCATGACCCACTGCTTCAACTGTTCCCGCTCATCCATCTGTCTGCTCTCCTTTCTGTCCGGCAAACACATTCCGTCTTCTGATTTTCCTGATTTTCCTTCTATACGATCTCATTGATAAACGGCGCCCGGCAGGTCTGCACCTGCTTCGGGAATCCTTCCGTCCGATTTCCAAGGAGCCAGGAAACCAGCTCCGCCTCGGTACAGAAAACCGTTTTTGCATCATGGTTCCCGCTTCCGGATTTTTCCGCGCGGCTTCCGTGCTCCGACAGCTGCCACCGGTAAACGCCGCTGTTTTCCGGAATCAGCGCGTCCGTCAGATGAAGCTCCAATTCCAGCTTCCCTTTTTTCGACCGAAACAGCTCCAGAAATCGTCCTGCATGGCAGATCCGCGCCATAATGACCGGTTTCTTTTCCTCCATTGGGAACGATGCCCCCATGACCGGAATCTTCACCTCGGGGACCGGCCCGTCAACCGGCTGGTTCTGTCCATTCCCGACGATTTCTGAAACCGCCGCTCTCAACACTGCCTTACCATCCTCCGGCAATGACAGGATTTCCCGGATCTCCGGATTTTTCCCGCCCCAGAACGGAACAAGACCGATGATCCTGTCCTGCTCCCGCACCTGAATCAATCCGCCGCTCTCACTCTTCAGCTCAGCCAAAAGCATTCGATAATAGGAAGCATCCCGCCTGGTATAGCAATCGGAAATATGCGGAAGCACACGGTCGGAAAACTCCAGGATTTCCGACATGCTCCGTTCCGGATCCTGCTGCACCTTTGCAGTGATCCGATCCGGCGCTGAACTGATTTCCGTCCCCGCATTTGCCGCATAAACAAACCGAAATCCAAACGGATCATAAATCTCCTCCGCCGCCGGCATGAGATACAAAAACGGAAGCCCCTCCGTCCGCATATCCTCCAGGCTTTTTTTCAACAGCCGCTTCATAAGCCCCTGATGGCGGTACTCCGGCCTGGTTGCCACGGCAATGATATAGCGGCTCTCCACTTCATGCCCCAGTACCATCAGCCGATATGGATTCAGTTCCAGCATAGAAACCAGCCGATCTTCCTCAAAAATTCCATAGCACTGATTTTCTTCTGTCTTCCAGCGGTCATAATAATCCAGGAACGCCTCCGAATCCTCTGTAAAAATCTCCCGCCACAGTGCTCTGCAAAGAGGTTTTTCCTGCCGGGAAAGCCTTCTTGCTATCCAGTCCTTCACCTTACTTCTCCCTGATCTGATATTTTTTTGCAAATCCGATCGGATTATAGGACTGCTTTGCTTTCCGCAGTCCCGGCAGCCCCACATCATCCTCCCGGTTTACCAGACTTACTGTTGGAAATTCATGAACCAGGAACTGCTGATTGATGAACGGATACAGACCGCGTATCTCCGGATTTGCCTTCTCAATATGAATGATTGCCATATCCTCTGCTTCATTATAGCTGCCCATGGTGAATGCCTCCATCTGGCCATCTACATAGATTCCGCCCATGCGGACGCCAAGATCACTGCACTGATTCAGAATGCTGTGGATCCCCTCCACCTCCGGATCCAGCGTTCCCTCCATCTGAGCACCTTTCATGGCGCGCCAGCGGTCCAGGAATTTCCACATATCTCCACGATCGGAACAGCAGAGCGTCCGGTATTCATACCGCCCCTCATACTCTTTCATAAACGCATTCACATGATTCTTCTTTTTATGATACTTTTTCCCGGCCAGCGTCCGCAGCGCTTCTCCGTCATACAGATAATCTGCCGCATCCGTATTTTCCACCACATCAAACTGCTCCGGATCCAGATCCAGGAGCTTTACCGCCTCCTCGTCCGCCAGATAAATCCGAAGCTTCTCGCCCAGCTCCTCATTGAAATAGTTCTTCATATCAAAGAAATAATAAGGAAGATCCTCCTCGGTGCACAGCGGCAGCGCCGCAAACGGCACACCGTCCACCTTCATTTTCCACTCCACAGCCTTTTCGTCCACCACGCAGTACTCTACATGATAATAATCCTTCCATAAAAAGGTATCCAGAAAAACACTGTCACAAGTCTTATTGGATCGCAGTTTATAAAAGCGTGGAAGAATCTCCACATCCTCCGCTTCGATCTTTTTAAAATTCCATCTCATAATTATCCCTCACATCAATCAGTCTGTCCTTATACTTTCCCGGATCCGGTTCATTTATTTAAATCTTATTATATAATACCGGCCGGACAAAGTCAAAATCCTGATAATCGTTTTGGTTTAGTGCCCATTGAATTTTCCAAAATATGCTTTATAATATTAGAGCAGTCTTTGTAATTCTTTCTATAAGGAGTACCCCATTGAAACGTTTGAAATCTCTTACATATCCCCGATGGCTTGTGGCCGTCATGACACTTGTGATTCCGGTTCTCGCCTACTATCTATTGGAGGCGCTGACTCATAATCCATTTGAGATCCCTTTTCAGCTCCAGCTTTTCGGCTGGCTGTTTGTCTGGCTGTTTACAGCGATCCTCTTTTTCTTAACGGGGCGCATGAACGTTAGCCTGATCCTTGGCACACTGTTCCAGGCGATTCTTGGTACAGTCAACTACTTTGTTCTGGAATTCCGTTCCTCGCCGATCCTGCCCTGGGACATCGCATCCATGAAAACCGCCGTATCGGTGGCAGACCATTTTTCCTTTACTCCGTCGGCAAGGCTCATCCTGATCCTGATCGGCTTTCTTGTGCTGATCCTTCTCAGCATCAAGATGGAACTCCGGCTGAAAAAGCACTGGCTGATCCGTCTCGGCGGGCTGACCGGCGCAGCGGTTCTGTCCGTTCTTTATGTGCTCTGCCTTCAGAATGAATCCATCACCGATTATCTGGATGTTTATGAAATGCCCTTCACCCAGGATTACACCTACGAACAGAACGGATTTTATGTAAGCTTCCTGGTAAACACGAAATATTTAAAAGTGGAAAAACCAGATGGCTATTCCGCAAAGAAAGCACAAGAGCTTCTGGATGGCGCACGCGAAGACGCTTCTGTTCAGGAATCTGCTTCCGGCAGTACCGCTGTTGCTTCCGGAAGCCTCATAGCCTCCGACTCGGCCTCTTCTCCGAATGAAGAAAAGCCCAATATCATTGTCATCATGAATGAGGCCTTTTCGGATCTTTCCGTCATTGGCGATTTTGAAACCTCCGAAGATTATCTTCCGTATTTCCGCTCCTTGTACGGAAGCGAAAATACCATCTCCGGGAATCTCCGTGTATCGGTCCTCGGCGGAAACACGGCCAACACGGAGTTTGAATTTCTAACCGGTGACACCATGGCGTTTCTGCCCACAGGAAGTATTCCTTACCAGCAGTTTATTACCGGCGAGCTTCCGGCTCTCCCATCGATCCTGAAGAGCTATGGCTATACGACCACAGCGCTGCATCCGTATAACTCCACCGGCTGGAAACGGGATCAGATCTATCCGCTTCTGGGTTTTGAGGAAAGCCTGTTCAATGGCGACTTCACCTACAAGAAACGGCTCAGAGGCTACATCACCGATGAATCAGCCTTCAAAGAAGTCATTAAGGCCTATGAAGAAAAGAAGGAGGACGGCCCGTTTTTCTCTTTCCTTGTCACCATGCAGAACCATGGCGGCTATTCCAAGGACTGGACGGACTTCACCCGCTCCATCACGGTCGAAGGCATGGATGATCGGAAGCTCCCCCGCATCAACGCCTATCTGACACTGTTAAAAAAGACCGATGATGCTTATCGGGAGCTGATCTCCTACTTTTCTCAGTGTGAGGAAAAGACCATTGTTCTCATGTTCGGCGATCATCAGCCCAATGTGGAAACCAGCTTTCTGGAACAGCTCTATGGCAAGGATTATGATGATCTGACCGAGGAGGAGCTTTCCCTCCGTTATCAGACGCCCTTTGTCCTCTGGGCGAACTATGACATTGACGAGGCCGAAGGAATCGACATCAGCGCCAACTATTTAAGCTCGCTGCTTATGGACACTGCAGGCCTTAAAAAGACCGCTTATCAGGACTATTTAACCAGCCTGCGCGAGCAGCTCCCCGTCCTCACTGCCAACTACTGCTATGATGCAGAGGGAAACTTTTACAGTGCCGATGACTTTGATCAGGTGAAGGATCTGCTGAACGATTACGAAATCCTCCAGTATAATCATCTGTTTGATCCGAAAAACCGCGCCGATGGATTCGCTGATTAAGTTTCCGGTTTTCTGAGAAACGAATATGCTTTGTACCAGAACGCTTTCCGGCACAAAAACTGAGCCGCCTGTTCCACAGAGGGATTCCCTCACACTCCGGAATAAGCGGCTCATTTTTTATATGCTTCTGTTTTTAGTTTGCTGCGTTGGTTTCTGCTGCATTAGTTTCTGCTGCGCTGGTTTCTGCTGCCGGAACTCTTACAAGGTTCTCCTCAACAAAATCCTGGATCCTTCTCTGTCTCAGAGCATCTCTGATCATCGCCTCTGCATAAGTCGTTTTCATGGTATCTGCATCCATATTATTCTCTTCGGCAAGAGTCTGAAGTCCCTCCTCATACTCCGTATCCGTCAGGTCAATGTTCTCTGCCTCAATGATCGCACGAACCAGAAGGGAGGTCTGAGCCGAATCTCTGCAATAATCCATCAGACTCTCTTCAAATTCTTCCTCCGTCTGTCCCATCTGTGCCAGATAGGTCGCTTTATCTACTCCATACATGGAAAGCATGCTTTCAAACTGGTACATCTGGCTGTCGTGAATATAGTTGATCAGCTCCTCCGGATCTTTCTTGAATGTGGCATTTTCTTTAATCTTGCCCCATGCCTCATTAATCTCCGTTTTCTTTGCAGTGTCCTGATTGGAGGACTCCAGATCCTCACGAATATACGCACGATACTCATCCACGGTATTATACTGACCATCTGTCTGCTTCTGAACAAATGCATCATTCAGTTCTCTTGCAAGCTCCTCGCCCTGGATATAATTGATCGTTACAGTAAATTCCACAGCCGCACCGTTGAGCTCGGTGTTCGTCTTGGAATAATCCTCCGGGAACGTAAGATCCAGTGTCACCGTATCTCCAACATTCTTTCCGATCAGTCCGTCCTCAAAGCCGTCAATAAACTGGCCGGAACCGATGGTCAGGTTGAAATCACTTCCGCTTCCGCCCTGAAATTCTTCTCCGTTCATTTTGCCGACGAAGTCGATATTGACCACATCACCGTCCTTTACGGTTCCCTCCATGATCTGCGCATATTCGGGGGTTGCATTCTCCAGCTGAGACTGAAGTTCATTCTCCACATCCTCATCGGTAACTGTCGCATCCTGCTCGGTCACTTCAATGTTCTTGTACTCGCCCAGCTCCACATACTCGGAGATATCTCCAAGGTCAAAGGCGCTTACATACTCCGGCATTTCAGCCGCAGATGTTTCCCCGGCTGCCGCTGTCGTCTCCTGTGCACCGGTCGTCTCCGCCGCTGCTGTCGTGTCATCGGATTTCTTGCTTCCGCATGCTGCCATGGATAATGTCATGACTGCAGCAAGCATAACCGCAATACTTTTTTTCATTCTGATTTCCATTCCTTTCTGATTTCTGTGGCAGTGCAATTGCCTGCGATCCGCGCACTTTATCCTCGCGCGATCTGCGTAATGCAGACTCGAAAAACCTTCGGTTTTCCTCGTTGTCGGGCGGGCGCCCTATAAACAGCTGGGGTCATTTCCCTGCAAATGCAAGCTTTCTTCGGGCAATGACCCCAGCTGTTTGCACTGCTTGTCGCATTACGCAGTATAACATAACTCACAGCAAAATGAAACCTTTCCCTGTTGTTTCTGATTTTTAAATTTTTAAAAATTTTGTGAACATTCTATGCAAAAACCGCTTGTAATTCCTGGGATTTCTGTTATAATCCCGTCTTTGACAGTGATATTTGGAAAGACACCGCAGAAAGGCTTATTCTATATAGCTTTTCCCGCGGTGCTTTT
>CAKRJM010000033.1 GCA_934351765.1 uncultured Lachnospiraceae bacterium
TGGCGGAAGAGACAGAGACCGCAGATATGCTTCTGGTGGTCGGGACCCATCTGGATGCGTACATGACAAAGCGGTTCCGCCAGTATTATACGGGAGATCGGCTGGTGCTCATCACGGATGAACATCATCCCACCGATTATGAAGCCAATCTGGTGATCTACGAACGGGTGTCCGATGTGCTTCCGAAGGTGATCCCGGAAGTGAGCCAGCAGGAGAACAAGACGGATAAAAAGCAAGAGAACGATCACCGTGCAGACCGGTAAGGATCATACATATGGTGAGTTTGCGGAAAGGATAATAAAGAAAAGAGGATATCTATCATGGGAAAAGTAAGAACAAGATTTGCACCCAGTCCCACAGGCCGGATGCATGTTGGAAATTTAAGAACAGCGCTGTATGCATATCTGATCGCCAAGCATGAGGGCGGCGATTTCCTGCTGCGGATCGAGGACACTGACCAGGAGCGGTTCGTGGACGGTGCACTGGAGATCATTTACCGGACGCTGGAAAAGACCGGTTTGATTCATGACGAAGGACCGGATAAGGACGGCGGCTGCGGTCCCTATGTGCAGAGTGAGCGACAGGCGCAGGGCTTATACTTGAAGTATGCCAGGGAGCTGATCGAAAAGGGAGAAGCTTATTACTGCTTCTGCGATAAGGAGCGTCTGGAGTCCTTAAAGAAGGAGGTAGCCGGAAAAGAGATCGTGGTATATGACAAGCATTGTCTTCATCTGTCCAAAGAGGAGATCGAGGAGAAGCTGGCAGCAGGCGTGCCTTATGTGATCCGTCAGAACAACCCTACCGAGGGCACAACTACATTCTCCGATGAAATTTACGGAGATATCACCGTCAACAATGATGAGCTGGATGACATGATCCTGATCAAGTCAGACGGCTATCCGACCTATAATTTCGCAAACGTGGTGGATGATCATCTCATGGGAATCACCCATGTGGAAAGAGGAAACGAATACCTGTCCTCCTCCCCGAAATATACCCGACTGTATAACGCCTTTGGCTGGGAAGAGCCGGTTTATGTACACTGCCCGCTGATCACGGATGAGACTCATAAGAAATTAAGCAAGCGGAGCGGCCATTCCTCCTTCGAGGATCTGATCGATCAGGGATTTGTGACGGAGGCCGTGGTCAATTATGTGGCACTTCTTGGCTGGTGTCCGGAGGATAACCGGGAAATCTTCTCTCTGGAGGAGCTGGTAAAGGCCTTTGATTATCATCATATGAGCAAGTCCCCAGCGGTGTTTGATATCCAGAAGTTAAAGTGGATGAACGGAGAATACGTAAAGGCCATGGACTTTGAGAAGTTCTATGAGCTGGCTGAGCCGTATTTGAAGAAGGTTATCACAAAGGATCTGGATCTGAAGAAGATCGCAGCCATGGTAAAGACCAGAATCGAGATTTTCCCCGATATCGAGGAGCTTGTGGACTTTTTCGAGGAACTTCCCGAGTATGATCCGGCGATGTATACCCATAAGAAAATGAAGACCAACAGCGAGACCTCTCTGGCAGTGTTAAAGGAGCTTCTTCCGATCCTGGAAGCACAGGAGGATTATACCAATGATGCGCTTTACGGACTGCTTCAGGGCTATGCCAAAGAGAATGGCTATAAGAACGGCTATGTGCTGTGGCCGGTACGGACGGCTGTTTCCGGAAAGCAGATGACGCCTGCCGGAGCAACGGAGATCATGGAGGTTCTCGGGAAAGAGGAGACTCTGAACCGGATCCGAAAGGGAATCGAGCTGTTAAGCAACTAGATCCGGAATGTACAGAAGCATGTGTGGATCTGATAGAAAGTAAATGAGCTGCGAATGAGTCTGAATCAATCTCAGAAAATGGCAGTCTGCCATAAAGACGGGCCGGCGCTTGTTCTTGCCGGTCCCGGTTCCGGAAAAACCATGGTGATCACTCACCGGATCAAGGAATTGATCGATACATACGGAGCCGCCCCCGGCGAGATCCTGGTGATCACCTTCACCAGGGCCGCGGCGGCGGAGATGAAAACACGGTTTGACGCACTGATGGACGGCAGAAGACTGCCGGTGACCTTCGGTACGTTTCATTCCGTGTATTTCCGTATTCTCAAATATGCCTATCATTATGATGCGTCTCAGATCAGTGGTGAGGAGGCGCGGCTGAGGCTGTTGTCGGAGGAGCTTTCCGACCTGGAGCCGACCATGGCGGAGGAGTCCATAGATGTTCTCCAGGAGATCCTGGGAGAGATCAGCTCCGTCAAAAATGATATGCTTTCTCTGGAGCATTACTATGCCAAAAGCTGTTCGGCGGAGGTATTTTCCAGACTGTTTCAGGCATATGAAAAACGGCTTCGGAGGGAAAATGTCATTGATTTCGATGACATGCTCATGCTCTGCTATGAGCTGTTCAAGGCCAGACCGGACATTCTGGGCGGCTGGCAGAGAAAATATAAATACATTCTCTGCGATGAGTTTCAGGACATCAACCGGCTCCAGTATGAGATTTTAAAGCTGCTGGCCCTTCCGGAAAACAACCTGTTTATTGTGGGCGATGATGACCAGGCCATTTATCGGTTCCGCGGAGCAAGACCGGAGCTGATGCTGGGATTTCCCAGGGAGTTTCGGGAAGCAAAGCAGTATCTGCTGGGAATCAATTACCGCTGCCCCGATCCGGTCATTAAGGCAGCGGGAAATCTGATCGCCTGTAATCACATGCGGTTTCAAAAGGAAATCAGCGGGACGGAGAAGTCCGGAGGACCGGTGATCCTGGGAACCTTTCCGGCGCAGGCGGAGGAAAATAAACGGATCATCGACCATATCCGGGCATATCATGATGCGGGGATTCCCTATGAGGAGATGGCCGTGCTGGTCCGCATCAATACGGGAGCCCGCTCGCTGGCCGGAAAGCTGATGGAATACAATATTCCGTTCCAGACAAGGGACATGGTTCCCAGTCTCTATACGCACTGGATCTGCGGAGATCTGACAGCCTATCTGCGGGTGGCCATGGGAGAGCAGACCAGGGATCAGCTTCTTCGGATCATCAACAAGCCCTGCCGCTATATTGCCAGAAGCGCGTTCCTCGGCGGAGAGACGACACTGGATCAGCTGGAGGCCATGTATGAGGAAAAGCCGTGGATTGCCAGAAGAGTGGCTCAGCTTTCGGAGGATTTAAAGATTCTGTCCAGACGTTCCCCCTATGAGGCTGTCACCTATATCCGGAAGCAGATCGGGTATGACGACTATCTCCGGGAATATGCGAAGGAGCGGAACCTTACGGAGACGGAGCTGTTCACGGTGCTGGAGGAGCTTCATGCGGATGCCGGGGAGCATCAGACGGCTCTTTCCTGGTTTTCCCATATGGAGCGGTATAAGCAGGAGATGAAGCGGCAGCAGGAGAAGCAGGGCCGGGAGGGAACGGGAGTGGTTCTTTCCACCATGCACCGGGCGAAGGGACTGGAATACCGGATCGTGTTTCTGCCGGACGTCAATGAGGGTGTGATCCCCTATGAGAAGGCAGAGGGCGCGGCCGATCTGGAGGAGGAGCGGCGCCTGTTTTATGTGGCCATGACGAGAGCCGCGGAAAAGCTTCATATTTATTCGGTAAAGGAGCTGTACGGACGGGCATCGGCGGCCAGCCGGTTTGTCCGGGAACTGAAGGGAACAAACGGAAATAACGGGAACAAAAGCCGGAGCGAAACAGCAAAAAAGACCGGCAGTTACCGGAGAACCTGAACAAAAAGGAGAATTGTGATTGGAATTGTTATTTGATGCACTGACGGATGGAATACTGGATACGGCGAAAATGGTTCCGTTTTTATTCATTGCCTTTCTGATCCTGGAGGCGGTGGAGCATTATTCGGAAAAGCACCGGGACGGACTGATGAAAAAGATTGGCGGAGCAGGACCATTCATTGGCGGACTGCTTGGCTGCTTTCCGCAGTGCGGGTTTTCCGTGGCAGCGGCAAACCTTTATTCCGGCGGCGTGATCACGCTGGGGACCATGATCGCCGTGTTTCTGGCAACCTCGGATGAGGCGGTGCTTCTGCTTCTGGGAAATCCCGGACAGGGCGGGACCGTTTTAAAGCTGATCCTCTGCAAGGCGGTGATCGGCGTGATCCTGGGCTATGCGGTGGATCTGATCTTTCGGCACAGTACCATGGATCACTGCCATCTGGGCGAGATCTGCGAGGACTGCGGCTGTGAAAAGGAACACAGCATTGGAAAGGCGGCACTGCACCATACCATTGAGATCATGCTCTATCTGCTCCTGGTGAACTGTGTCCTGAATGTGATTCTGGAATTTGTCGGGATTGAGAATCTTTCCCGGTATCTGCTAAAGGATTCCCTGCTCCAGCCGGTCCTGGCATCCGTCATCGGCCTGATCCCCAACTGCGGGGCGTCGGTGGCGTTGACCGAATTATATCTGGAGGGCGTGTTGAGCTTCGGTTCGGTCATTGCCGGACTTCTTTCCGGTGCCGGTGTGGGGCTGGCGGTATTATTTAAGGTCAATAAGCATAAGAAAGAAAATCTGAAGATCGTCGGGATCCTGCTGGTATGTGCGATCCTGCCGGGGATCCTGCTGCAGATTGTCGGATTATAACAAAGAGGAAGCTTATGGCGCAGAACAGACAAAGCTACAGAAGAAAATCAAAGAAACCGGCGGCAGCGGTAATTCTTGCCGTTTTGGCGGTTCTGAGTCTTGTGATATGGTTTCGGAACCGTGCGAAGCCGGCGGTATCCGCCGAATGGGCAGGAACCACCGGAGAGGGGAAAACCTATACCACAAACGCAGACGGAACAAGGACCATCAACTGGGATTTTATTATGGTGCCGGACTGGATCGAACGGGATCTGATCCCGGTGAATCCCTATTCCCGCTCAGGGGAGCTTTTGTCCTCCATTGATGGAGTTGTGGTTCATTACACGGCCAATCCGGGAACCACGGCGAAGCAGAACCGCAATTATTTTGCCGGACTGGCAGATGGAAGCGGAACGTCGGCGTCCAGCCATTTTATCATTGATACAGACGGGACGATCCTTCAGTGCGTACCCATGAGCGAGATCGCCTATGCGTCCAATGACCGGAACTGCGATACCTTATCCATCGAATGCTGTCATGAGGACGAAAGCGGGAAGTTTACGAAGGAAACGTATCAGTCCCTGGTAAAGCTTACGGCATGGCTCTGCGATACATACGGACTGGAAACCGATCAGGTGATCCGCCATTATGATGTGACCGGAAAGCTCTGCCCGAAGTATTATGTGGAGCATGAGGATAAGTGGGATACACTGAAAAAAGACATTGAAAAAGCCAGATAACAACGGGAATTGTTTGAAAAGTCGGGAATCTTGTACTTATGTGAGTACAGTTCTTGACTTTTTTTCTCGTTCTGGTTATACTGCAACCGTCACTTGTAAACGCATTGTATCCCGATTCCGTTTCGGCGGACAGGGAACAGTAGCAGGAGGAGAAAAAATGAATACTTCGGCAAAAACCCGAAACATGGTACTGACTGCGGTCATTGCAGCCATTATCATCCTGATGGCCTTCGTTCCTTACGTTGGCTATATCAATCTTGTGGTGATCAAAGCCACTCTGATCCATGTACCCGTCATTATCGGATCCGTGATCCTCGGACCGAAAAAGGGCGCGTTCCTTGGATTCATCTTTGGGCTGACCAGCCTGATCAACAACACCTTTAATCCCAGTTTACTATCCTTTGCATTTTCCCCCTTTTATTCCGGAGGAAACTTCTGGAGCCTTGTGATCTGCTTCATACCCCGGATCCTGGTGGGCGTCGTTCCTTATTTTGTATTTAAGGGACTGATGAAGCTTGGAAATAATAAAAAACCCATGGAATATGTGGCCCTTCCCGTGGCCGGAGCCATTGGTGCGGTGGTAAACACCCTGCTGGTCATGAATCTGATCTATTTCTGCTTTGCAGGTCAGTTTGCGGCGGTGAAGAACATTGCCCTGAGTGCGGTTTATGATGTGATCATCGGTATCATTTTTGCAAACGGTGTTCCCGAAGCCATTGTGGGCGCGGTGCTGACCCTGGCGCTCGGAAAGGTGCTTCTGCATTTCAATCATCAGTAACGGCAGCAGGACATCTGTTTTTAGAAAACGCATACAGAAATTCGGAAACGGAACGGAAAATCCCTTGCAGCTTCCGGAATCGCTTGGATGAGAGCGGTCCGAAGCTGTGAAGGGATTTTTTAAAATGGAATGACAAACGAAGGATTTTCCGGTATACTACGAGGAGTGAGCAGTGAAGGAGGAGGAAGTTCTTTGAAGATAACGGTTCTTGCCGTGGGAAAGGTAAAGGAAAAATTTTATGTGCAGGCCATCGCCGAGTATGCAAAGCGTCTTGGTCGGTACTGTAAGCTGGAGATCATTGAGGTGGCGGATGAGAAAACCCCGGATGGTGCCGGAGAAGCTGTCTGCCGGAAGATCAGGGAAAAAGAGGGAGAACGGCTTCTTGCCCATATTCGGGACGGCATGTATGTGACGGCCCTTGCCATCGAGGGGAAGGAACGGACCTCTGAGGAGATGGCGGCCAGGCTGGATTTCCTTACGGTACGCGGCGAAAGCCATCTGGCATTTGTCATCGGCGGTTCACTGGGTCTTTCGGAGGAGGTCATGACGCTGGCAGATGAAGCGCTGAGCTTTTCCAGAATGACCTTTCCCCACCAGCTCATGCGGGTGATCCTGTTAGAACAGATTTACCGGAGCTTCCGGATCTTAAAGGGAGAGCCGTATCACAAATAGAAAAAGAGAAAAGAGGACACAACTATGGTAAATCCGGCACAGCTGATGAAGCTGATGGGAATGAAAAAGAAATTTTCCGATACGCATCCGAAGTTTGCGGCGTTCTGGAATGATATGCTGGCAGGCGGCGTGGAGACAGGAACGATTCTTGAGATTACCGTGACCAGGCCCGGAAAAGAGCCGGTAACGGCCAATATGAAGGTTCAGCCTTCCGATCTGGAGATGCTCCAGGATCTGAAAAATATGGGAAAATAAAAGCAAAAATTCAGTTGTCACCACTCTTTCTCTGCGTTATAATGGGAACGCAGATTTAAAGAAAAGAGGAGAATAGCAATGAGAAAAACCATGAAAACCATGATCTGCACGACTGCGGCGGTTCTGATGATGAGCCTGGCGGCCTGCGGTGGATCAAAGACAGAGACAACAAAGGCGGCAGAGACTACCGCGGAGGCAGAAACAACGGAAGAAGCTCTTGCAGAAACAACCGAGACAGGGGACACAAGCCCGACCATCGTAGAAGGAAAGTTTGCTTCGGTTGCCGAGTTTGCAGCGTCTGATGCAGTCCAGAGCCAGTTATCTTCTCTGAAGGAATCCCTTTCCGCCAGCGGAATGGACATCAGCATCAGCGGAGAGGACAATAAGTTAATTTATACTTATACATATTCTCAGAATGTGGATACCAGCCAGATGGCGGACACCTTAAAAAACGCCATGGCTTCCCAGGCTGATACCTTCAAGAATGTGGCTTCCAGCATCAAGGCTGCTGTTGAAGTGGAGAATCCGGTTGTGGTTGTCCGCTATCTGAATGCAGACGGAAGCGAGATCTATTCGGAAGAGTTTGCGGCAGAATAAAAATCGAAAAGAAACGGGTCCTGTTCAGACAGAAAGCATGTCGGACAGGGCCTGTTTTTTGTTTCATAGAAAACTCAGCTTTTTTGCAATTTCCGGTTCTGTCTCCGGGGACAGGCTCATAGAGTAGGGATAGGAGGCAGGTGAGCAGATGAACGGAGGCAGAGAGTTTTTGCAGATCCTTTCAGAGCCGGTACGAAAGCAGCTGGAGAAGACAGAAATCTCCTTTGCGGGACTTCAGGAGGTACGGATCCGGGTAGGAAGGCCGGTGCTTCTCCGGGTATGGGGAAAGGAATATTCCCTGGACTGTCTGGCCGGACAGCGGGACATTCAGGAGACCCTTTCCTATGCGGGAAATTATTCTCTGTATGCCTATGAGGAGGAATTCCGCCAGGGATTTTTTACGATCCGCGGAGGACACCGGATCGGCCTTTCCGGGCGGGCGAATCTGGAAAATGGAAGGATCGCCTCGATCCGGCCGGTTTCCTGTTTAAATATCCGTCTGGCCCATGAGCAGATCGGCTGCGGTGTCTGGGCAGAGCCGTATCTCTGGGAAAGGGGGAGACTAAAGTCGTTGCTGATCCTGTCACCGCCGGGCTGCGGGAAGACCACGCTTCTTCGGGATCTTGTACGGATCCTTTCGGATGAACGGGGTGTTACGGTAAGTGTGGTGGACGAGCGGTCGGAGATCGCCGCCTGTTTTCAGGGAGTACCGCAGAACCGGGTGGGACTGCGGACGGATGTACTGGACGGAGCACCGAAGGCGGAGGGGCTTTTCCAGGTGATCCGTACCATGGCGCCGGAGGCGGCTGCTGTCGATGAGCTGGGAGGAGGACGGGATGTGGAGGCAGTGCGGGAGGCAGGCCGCTGCGGCTGCGCTGTTCTGGCAACGGCCCACGGAAGCAGTCTGGACGAGATCCGGAAAAAACCGGGGCTTGGAGAGCTTCTCGGGGAGCAGATGTTCGGGCGGATCCTGGTGCTTGGGCGGGCGGAAAACGGAATGCCCGGAGTGGGAAAAGTCATTTATGACGGAACCGGCCGCAGTCTCTGGAAGCAGGAAAACCGGTGAGTGCAGGGGGTACAGATATGGGAAGAATCATCGGGGCAGTTCTGGTGATCACAGCATGTTCGGCTATGGGGCTTTCCATGAGCCGGCGGATTTCCGGCCGGTACCGGGAGCTGGTGGAATGGAAACGGATTCTTGGCCTCATAGAAGGGAGGATCCGGTTCGGCGGAGGAACGCTCCGGGAAATCTTCGCCGAGCTGGCAGAGAAGGAGGGCGCACCGTATGACCGTTTTTTTGCCCATACGGCAGCAGCCATGGAACAGGGGACAGGCATTCGCCTGTCGGAGCACTGGAGCAGTGCGTTAAAGGCAGAGTTATCCGATGCATGGCTGTCTCCGGATGATCTGGCCTTTTTAGACGGGCTGGGCCGGGATCTGGGGGAATTGGATAAGGTGGCCCAGCTGCAGACGCTGGCCTTTGCAAAGCAGCAGCTGGAGGAGCGCAGGCAGGAGCTTCTTCGGGAGCTTCCGGTGAAGCGGCGGCTGTACGGCTGTCTCGGCGTGCTGTCCGGGCTGTTTCTGACGATATTGCTGATATGAGGGAAAGGAGGGGCAGATGACAGTAAGCCTGATCTTTAAGATTGCCGCAGTGGGGGTGCTTGTTTCGGTCATCTGCCAGGTGCTGAAGCACAGTGGAAGGGAGGAGCATGCGTTTTTGACCAGCCTGGCGGGTCTGATCCTGGTGCTGTACTGGCTGGTGCCCTATATTTATGACTTGTTCGAGTCTATCAAAGAACTGTTTTCTCTCTGAAAAGAGATGGAAAGGAGGGAGTACGATGATCAAAATTGCGGCCGTGGGAGTGGCTGCGGTGCTCATGGCCATGCAGCTTCGGGAGATGAAGCCGGAGTACGGAATGTATCTGATCTTCGGAACGGGATTGCTGATCTTTTTTTATGCCGCAAAAAAGCTGTCGTTTCTGGCAGAGACGCTGGAGGAGCTGCGGACGGCAGCGTCCATTGATCCTCAGTATCTGGAAATCCTGCTGAAAATGCTGGGGATCAGCTATCTGTCGGAGTTTGCCGCGTCGTTATGCCGGGATGGCGGATACGGTTCGGCGGCGGGACAGATCGAGCTGTTCGGAAGGCTGTCGATCCTGGTGGTAAGCATGCCGGTGGTGCGGGCGCTTCTGGAGACCATGGGGGGACTGCTTTCATGAATGGCAGGAACATATGCGTCCTTCTGCTGATCGTATGGATGTTTATGGGAGTTTCCGTTTCGGCATCGGAAGCTGCGGATCTGGATTCCTATGATTATTCCGGCATGCAGGAGGTTTTGGACGAGGCATCAGAGGATCCGCCTTCGTTTTCGGAGCTGGCAAAGCAGTTTTTTTCAGGGCAGGGAAAGGAGGCGCTTTCTCAGATCCCGGTCTGGCTGGAAAATCGCTTTTTTTCAGAACTGAAGGGCGGCCGACGGCTGCTCGGCCAGGTACTTTTTCTGGCAGCGTTCGGTGCTGTATTTTCGGGATTGTCTGATGCATTCCGGGACAAACAGGCGGGAGAAACAGGATTTTATGTGACCTATCTTCTTTTGCTGTCGCTGTTGTTTACCGGATTTCAGGAGGCGGTGTCGTCGGCAGAAACGGTCATGAACCAGGTCACGGCCTTCATGGGGGCACTGGTTCCGGCCTTCACCCTGTCGGTGGCGGCATCGGGAAAGCCTTTGACAGCCGCATTTTCCTATGAGTTTATTTTAATCTGTGTCAATGCGGCCCAGTGGTGCTTCCGGATGGTCTTTCTTCCTGGGATCCAGATTTTTGCGGTGGTGAGTCTGGTGGGACAGATTTCCAGGGAGGAAATGCTGGGGAAACTGCAGGAGCTTCTGGAACTGGTTCTTGGCTGGGGAATGAAGGCGCTTATGGGGGTGATACTGGGATACGGTGCAATCCAGAGTCTGGTCCTTCCGTTGGCGGATTCCCTGAAAACCGGTGCGGTAACGCGGATTTTAAGTGCGATTCCGGGAATCGGAAACAGTGCCGGTGCAGCCGCCGGACTGGTGGCCGGAATGGCGAACCTGATCAAAAACAGTATGGGAGCGGCAGCGCTGGCGGCACTTCTGTTTCTGGCGGTTATTCCGTTGTTGAAGCTTCTGGTACTGGCACTGCTTTATCAGGGAGCGGCAGCACTGGTTCAGCCGGCGGCGGATGAGCGGGTAAC
This sequence comes from uncultured Lachnospiraceae bacterium, assembly GCA_934351765.1. Classification (GTDB taxonomy): domain Bacteria; phylum Bacillota; class Clostridia; order Lachnospirales; family Lachnospiraceae; genus Lientehia. The sequence goes on from CAKRJM010000033.1 coordinate 10,831, forward strand.
TGAGTGCTTATCCTCCATGGCCAGAGGGATGCTTCTCTTATTTAAGCTGACCGGAGGCACAGTCTGTCTCTTTTTTCTGTCGGTGGCGCTTGTGTGCGGATTTTCTTCGGCAGGGCCTTAATGGGGGAGGAGCAAGGGATGGTAATGGAATGGATCCGTCGGATCGCGTTTTGTCTGATTGTGCTTTCCCTGACAGAAAAGCTGTTCCCGGACGGAAAACAGTTAAAGTATGTGAGATCCTTTCTCGGCATGCTTCTGATCCTTCTGGTGTTTGCACCGTTTGGAACGGTTCTCGGACTGGAGAAAAGCAGGAAGGGACTGGAGGAGAAGTTTCAGGCAGAGGAAGAGCAGAAGGAATTTCTGGAGGAGCTGGAGCTCATGGGAGCAGATTATGAGGCGCAGGTAACAGCGCAGTATGAGGAGGCACTGGCTGGGACGGTGGAGGAGGCTGTCCGGAAGGCGGGCTATGAGGCCAAGGTGTCTGTAAGCATCGAGACGGGAACCGACGGGCAGGGAACGGATCAGGCTTCGGTGAGCAGCGTAACGGTCTCGCTTCTTGATGGAAGCAGCGGGGGGGACATTGTGATCTCGAAAAAGCAGGTGCAGATCCTTAATGAGGAGGAGAATTTTTATACCAATGCCGAACGGGAAACGATCCGGGAAGCGGCGGCGCAGGCATTAGATGTAAGTGCGGAGATCGTGACCGTACAGTGAGCCGGAAAGGAGGAGCGCTTATGACAGGACAGCAGAAGGACGGCGGACGAAAAGCCTTTTTAGGATTTATCAAAAACAAAAAGCAGGAGAAGTGGCTTTTGCTTCTTCTGGTGGGGATTCTGCTTCTGGTGATCTCCTTTCCGACTAAACAGAAAACAGCGGACGAAAACGGAGGAATCATTTCGGAAACCGAAGCGGACTACGAGGACTATGAACGACGACTGGAGCGGCGGGTGGAGCAGCTCCTCAGTTCCATGGAAGGAATCGGAAGGGTCAAGGTCATGGTGACGCTGGAGGCGGGCAGCGAGTCGGTCCTCCAGACGGATTCGTCTGTGGAGGAACGGCAGGTGCAGGAGACGGACAGCAGCGGAGGAACGGGCTTTACAAAGGAGAAAAACCAGTCGGTCCAGACGGTGCTCACGGGAAGCGGCGACATCCCCTATGTGGTCAAGGAGCTGACACCGAAGGTATCCGGGATCGTTATCATGGCACAGGGCGGTGAAAGTCCGCAGAAAGCATCGGAAATCACGGCTGCCATGGAAGCATTATTCGGGGTTCCCGCACATAAGATTAAAGTATTAGAGGGAGTTCATGAATAGTTTGAAAAGGAGCGGTACTGTGAAACGAATTGTGAAGAAGAACCAGTTCATCTTAACGCTTCTGGCAGTGATGATTGCCGTAGCGGGGTACTTAAGCTATGCCGGGAAATTTCAGATGTCCGGAAAGAAACAGGCAGCAGCGACGGCAGCAGAGACCGGGGAGGGCACCCTGGCGGCCGGGCTTCTGGAAATCTCCGATGAGGAGCTTCTGGCGGAAAATCAGGCGGGGAAGGATATTTCCGTGGCCGGGGAAGGACAGGAGGAGGCGCTGGCACAGGAGACTGCCGCAGCAGAGGAGTCAGGCGCCGATACGGCAGGAGCCGATACGCCCGGAGAGGCTGTCTTAACCGGAGGAAGCGCAGTCACCAACTATGTATCTCAGGCACAGTTAAGCCGGGAGCAGGTGCGGAGCAAAAACAAGGAAACGCTTCTGGAGGTCATTAACAACACGGCCCTTTCCGAGGAACAGAAAAACGAGGCTGTGAGTCAGATGATCGCTCTGACTGAGACAGCAGAGAAGGAGAATGCGGCGGAGACACTTCTGGGGGCTAAGGGATTTACCGGTTCGGTAGTCTGCATCAACGGCTCCACCGTTGATGTGGTGGTGGGAAAGACGGAGCTCACCGATGCCCAGCGGGCGCAGATCGAGGATATTGTGAAGCGAAAGACCGAAGCCGATGCGGCCGACGTGGTGATCACCTTGATGGATCCGGATCAGTAACATGCCGGGCCGGCGTGAAATGATTCCGTATAAAAAATGGCAAAGTGCAATAAAATCCATGATCCGGTTGATAAATACCTGTTTTTTTGCTATAATAAGAAACAAATGTCGAGGCAGGCGTCCGTCTGCCTCCGTTTGAAATCTTAAGGTACGGGAGGTATCGGCAGTGGAACAGGATAAGAGAAATACGCATACCCTGCATCATGATAAGGAAACGATCGGAGAAGTCCAGATCGCAGATGAGGTCGTGGCAATCATCGCCGGACTGGCGGCGACAGAGGTTGAGGGTGTCGCTTCCATGGCCGGAAACATCACCAACGAGCGGGTGGGCAGACTCGGTATGAAGAATCTGTCAAAGGGAGTGAAAGTCGATGTACTTGACACCTCCGTTTCGGTGGATCTGACGCTGACCATGGAATACGGGTACAGTATTCCGGAGGTTTGTGCACAGGTTCAGGATCGTGTAAAATCCGCGATCGAAAATATGACCGGGCTTTCGGTGATCGATGTGAATGTAAAGATCGCCGGTGTGAATATTGACAAGACCAGATAGGAATGGAGATCAAAACGAACTGAAAAAGGGTGCTGGCGAAAGGCACCCTTTTCTTTTTCGGAGAGTGAGAGGAAGAGAACATGAGCAGAAGAGAATTGCGGGAGCATATTTTCCGGATGTTGTTCCGAAAGGAATTTTTTGCATCGGAGGAAGAGTTTGAAGCACAGACGGCGCTGTATATGGAGGAGCTGGAGCCTCTGGAGGAAAAGGACCGCCAGTACATGCAGACTAAGGTAGCCGATATCTATGCGAAGGTGCCGGAGCTGGACGAAAAGCTCAATGAGGTGGCAAAGGGCTGGAAGACCGGTCGTATGGGAAAGGTCGATCTGACCGTGCTTCGGCTGGCGCTTTATGAAATGGCTTATGAAGAAGGAATCCCGGAGCGGGTGGCCATCAACGAGGCCGTTGAGATCGCCAGAAAGTACGGTGGAAACGAGTCTCCGTCCTTTGTAAACGGTGTGCTTGCCAAGCTGGTAACGGAAAAACAGTAACAGGAGCCGGTAACGGAAAACAGTAACGAAGCGGAAGGATCCGAACGGATCGGGGCGTTTAAACGGAGGGACCATGAAACAGAATATTTATTCGGTAAAGCAGGTCAATGCCTATGTGAAAAATATGTTTGACCAGGATTTCCTGCTTTGCCGGATCCAGGTCCGCGGCGAGGTTTCCAACTGCAGGTATCATACCTCCGGTCATATTTATTTCACCTTGAAGGATGGTGCCGCGGCGCTGGCGGCCGTCATGTTTGCCGGAAACCGGGGCGGTCTGCCTTTTTTGCTGGCGGACGGGCAGCAGGTGGTGGTGACCGGTTATGTGAATATTTACGAGCGGGATGGCAAATACCAGTTATATGCCAGAGCCATCGAAAAGGAGGGCACCGGAGACCTCTATGAGCGGTTTGAAGCACTGAAGCGGGAGCTTTCAGAGCGTGGCCTGTTTGCGGAGGAGTACAAGCAGCCGATTCCGAAGATGATCCGGACGCTGGGGGTTGTAACGGCGCAGACCGGGGCTGCAGTCCGTGATATCATCAATATCACCAGACGGAGAAATCCCTATGTCCAGATTATTCTCTATCCGGCGAAGGTCCAGGGTGAGGGGGCAGCGAGAACCATCGTCCGCGGGATCGGAGCTTTGGAGGCTTACGGCGTGGACTGTATCATTGTCGGCCGCGGCGGCGGCTCCATCGAGGATCTCTGGGCTTTTAACGAAGAAACCGTGGCACAGGCGATTTTTGACTGTTCCGTACCGGTGATCTCGGCAGTGGGCCATGAAACGGACTTTACGATCGCAGATTTTGCGGCGGATCTGCGTGCACCGACGCCTTCGGCGGCAGCAGAGCTGGCGGTTTATGAATACCGGGCGTTTTCCGAGTCATTAAAGGACTGCGAACGGCGGCTTTCAGGTGCAATGGGGCGGAAGCTTACCATGGCAAGGCTTCAGCTGGATCA
>CAKRJM010000034.1 GCA_934351765.1 uncultured Lachnospiraceae bacterium
CTGAGCGATACCATGTATATGTGCGGAGCCAGAAAGATCTCGGATATTTCACCGAGAATGATCCGGTATCCCAGAGAGTAGGAAGGAAGAATAAAGCAGGAAGCGGTTTCGGCTGTTTCCTGTTTTTTTCAGCAGGTATTCTTTGCGTTTTTGGAAAATCTGGTGAATGAAGGGCTTGACATATACCCTAGAGGGGTATATAATAACGACAGTTAAAGAAAACGGACCAACAGAAACCGGAGGAAACGAAGATGGAACAATATACCGTGACAGGAATGAGCTGTGCGGCCTGTGTGACCCGGGTGGAAAAGGCAGTTGGAAAGGTGCCGGGTGTTACGTCCTGCTCAGTAAGCCTTTTGACAAATTCCATGGGCATCGAGGGAACGGCGTCTCCCAGTGAGATCATTCGGGCGGTGGAGGAAGCAGGCTACGGCGCTTCGAAAAAGGGGGAGGAACAGGCTGCGAAGGGAGCAGAAGCCCCGGAAGATGCGTTGAAGGACCGGGAGACACCGATTCTCAGACGGCGTCTGATCGCATCCGTGGGATTTTTGCTGGTGCTTATGTACTTTTCCATGGGTCATATGATGTGGGGCTGGCCGCTGCCGAAGTTTTTTGAAGGAAATCATGTGGCCATGGGACTGGTCCAGCTGCTGCTGGCAGGGATCGTCATGGTCATCAATCAGAAGTTTTTTATAAACGGCTTTAAGGGGCTGATCCACCGTTCGCCCAATATGGACACGCTGGTAGCCCTCGGCTCCGGCGCATCCTTTATATGGAGCGTCTACGCTCTGTTTGCCATGACAGATGCGCAGGTGAACGGCGACATGGCCGGTGTCATGACTTACATGGATGAGTTCTATTTTGAATCGGCAGCCATGATCCTGGCGCTGATCACCGTCGGAAAAATGCTGGAGGCAAGATCCAAGGGGAAGACCACGGACGCCTTAAAGAGCCTGATGAAGCTGGCTCCCAGGACGGCAACGCTTGTACGGAACGGAAAGGAAGAAGCCGTTCCCATCGAACAGGTGAAGCAGGGCGATATCTTTGTAGTGCGGCCCGGAGAAAATATCCCCGTGGACGGTGTGGTGCTGGAAGGAACCAGTGCAGTCAACGAATCGGCACTGACGGGAGAGAGTATTCCGGTGGACAAGGTCCCCGGAGATCCGGTTTCGGCGGCAACCGTGAACCAGTCTGGCTTTATCCGCTGTGAGGCGTCCCGGGTGGGCGAGGATACGACCCTGTCCCAGATCATCAAAATGGTAAGTGATGCGGCTGCGACAAAAGCGCCCATCGCCAAGGTGGCCGATAAGGTTTCCGGCGTGTTTGTGCCGACCGTGATCTCCATTTCCATTGTGACGATGATCGTATGGCTCATTGCCGGACAGAGCTTTGCCTATGCGCTGGCAAGAGGGATTTCTGTTCTGGTCATCAGTTGTCCCTGTGCATTGGGGCTTGCAACGCCGGTGGCCATCATGGTCGGAAACGGCATGGGGGCCAGGCACGGAATCCTCTTTAAGACAGCTGCCTCCCTGGAGGAAACCGGAAAGGCACGAATCGTTGCATTGGATAAGACCGGAACTATTACAAACGGTGAACCAAGGGTTACCGATGTGATCCCCGCAGAGGGCGTAACGGAGCAGGAGATTTTACAGTACGCTTATGCGCTGGAGAAAAAGAGTGAGCATCCACTGGCAGGGGCTGTCACGGAAAAGGCCGGAGAGCTGGGGCTTTCGGCGGCAGAGGTCACAGAGTTTAGGGCACTCCCCGGAAACGGACTGTCAGCAAAATTGAACGGAAAAACGCTTCTTGGCGGAAGCATGACCTATATGAAGGAACAGACAGCCGTTCCGGAAGCGCTGGAGGCGCGGATCCATACCCTTTCGGAGGAAGGAAAGACTCCGCTGCTGTTCAGCTTCGGAGAACGGTTTCTCGGTGTCATCGCCGTAGCGGATGTCATCAAGGAGGACAGCCCTCAGGCCGTGAGGGAGCTTCAGAACATGGGGATCGAGGTGGTAATGCTGACCGGGGACAATGAGCGTACAGCCAGAGCCATCGGTGCCCAGGCCGGTGTAGACCGGGTAATTGCGGGTGTTCTTCCTGACGGAAAGGAAAGCGTGATCCGGGAATTAAAGAAAAAGGGCAGTGTCATCATGGTCGGTGACGGGATCAATGATGCGCCGGCGCTTACCAGAGCGGATATCGGAATCGCTATCGGAGCAGGAACCGACATTGCCATTGATGCGGCAGATGTGGTACTGATGAAGAGCCGGCTTCTCGATGTTCCTGCGGCAGTCCGGCTGAGTCGTGCAACCCTGAGAAATATCCATGAAAACCTGTTCTGGGCATTCTTCTATAATGTCATCGGAATCCCGCTGGCAGCCGGTGTCTGGATCCAGCTCTTCGGCTGGAAATTGAATCCCATGTTCGGGGCGGCGGCCATGAGCCTTTCCAGCTTCTGTGTGGTATCGAATGCACTGCGGCTTAATTTCTTCAATATCCGCAGTACAAAAAAAGATAAAAAAAGAAAGCAAAAAGAGAAAAAGGAGAACAATGCGATGGTAAGGACAATGAAAATCAACGGTATGATGTGCGGACACTGTGAGGCAGCTGTAAAGAAAGCACTGGAGGCAGTTCCCGGTGTGGAAAGCGCAGAGGTAAGCCATGAGGCGGGAACCGCAGTCGTAACGTTAAAGGAAGAGGTTGACAATGCGGTATTGAAAAAAGCGGTCGAGGATAAGGATTATACCGTAACGGGAATCGAATAAGACCGAACGGGAGGAGTCGATGAACCCCGGAGCACTCCGGAAGAATCTGACCGTTTTTCAGAATTACTGAAACAGTATTCCGAAGAGACGCATGCTTTCGACAAAAATAGACACGTTTTTGTCGAGACCCGCGTCTCTTTTCCGTTGCCGCATACGGTTCCTTCCAAGTATAATAAAGAGGTATTTTTTTGCCGCAGGAGATTCCAGACAATTCCCTGCGCGTAAAAGGCAGGAATGTGCAGAGCTGCATTCGTTTATACGGAAAACCGCAATTTGCCGGCGGTTCCGGGAAAAGGAGGAGTAAAAATGGCAAAATTACAGGTGGCAATTGCCGATGATAACGAAAGAATCGTCCAGCTTCTTGACAACATCATCAGCCATGATCAGGAATTTGAGGTAATTGGAAAGGCGAATAACGGAGAAGACGCCTACAGCCTGATCCGGGAAAAACAGCCGGATATTATGCTTCTTGATATCATTATGCCGAAACTGGATGGATTATCGGTGATGGAAAAGGTCGGGAAAGATGAAAAGCTGAAGAAAAAGCCGGAGTTTATTGTGATCACGGCCATCGGGCAGGAGCGGATCACCGAGGATGCGTTTCAGCTTGGCGCATCCTACTATATCATGAAGCCCTTTGATTCCGATATGGTGCTGAACCGGATGAAGCATATCGGGAGAAGCAAGACCTACGGAGCGGAGAGCAGACGGATCGCTCCTTATGAAAAGAAAGAACAGTACATCGAACGAAACCTGGAAAGTGATGTGACAAGCCTGATCCATGAGATCGGCGTACCGGCTCATATCAAAGGCTACACGTATCTGCGGGATGCCATTATCCTGTCGGTATCCGACATGGAGATGTTAAATTCCATCACGAAGCTTCTGTATCCGACCATTGCGAAGATGCACCAGACAACGCCGAGCCGCGTAGAACGTGCGATCCGTCATGCCATTGAGGTTGCATGGAACCGCGGAAAGATGGATACGATCGATGCCCTGTTCGGCTATACGATCAACACCGGAAAAGGAAAGCCCACCAACTCGGAGTTTGTGGCGCTGATTGCCGATAAGATTCGGCTGGAGTACAAGAATAAGTAACAGGAAATTGCAAAAGAAGGGGAAATCAGACGGCAGACGAAAGGAAAACTACTTCCCATTTTCAGACAAATCGAGTATAATAGAATTCAGAGGGTTTTTGAGAAGGAAAATCTGGATCTGGAGGTAGAAGCGTGAAGAAGATATTATTTGCAGCATCAGAATGTGTGCCGTTTATAAAAACAGGCGGTCTGGCAGATGTTGTTGGATCTCTGCCGAAAAACTTTGATAAAGAACAGTATGATGTACGGGTGATCCTGCCGTATTATCAGTGCATTCCCGCGAAGTTTAAGGAACAGGCGAAGTACCTGACCAACTTTTATATGAACTATATGTGGGAGGATCGCTATGTAGGATTGTTTGAAATAGAATATGAGGGCGTTCTCTTTTATTTTATCGACAATGAATGGTATTTCAGCGGAGACCGGCCTTATACGGATATGTATTTTGACCTGGAGAAATTTGCGTTTTTCTCGAAGGCAGTTCTTTCTGCACTTCCGGTGCTGGATTTCCGGCCGGATATTATCCACTGCCACGACTGGCAGACCGGCCTGATCCCGGTGCATTTGAAGGATAAATTCCAGGCAAACCCGTTTTATCGGGGGATCAAGTCCATCATGACCATCCATAACCTGAAATTCCAGGGCGTATGGAGCGTGGATGTGATCCAGCGGATTTCTGAGCTTTCAGATTATTATTTTACACCGGATAAGCTGGAATCCTATAATAACGGAAATATGTTAAAGGGCGGGATTGTTTATGCCGATAAGGTGACGACGGTAAGCAATACGTATGCCCAGGAGATCAAGATGCCGTTTTACGGGGAAGGACTCGATGGCTTAATGCGGGCAAGAAGCAGTGATCTCTGGGGAATTTTAAACGGAATCGATTACAAAGAGTATGATCCGGAAGCAGATCCGCTGATCCCTCAGAATTATGATGCCAGAACCTTCCGGAAGGAGAAGGCGAAGAACAAGACGGCGCTCCAGCAGGAGCTGGGACTGGAGGTGAATCCGAAAAAGTTTATGATCGGAATCGTATCCCGTCTGACCAGCCAGAAGGGACTGGATCTTGTACAGTGCGTCATGGATCAGATCTGTTCCGAGAATCTCCAGTTTGTGATCCTGGGAACCGGTGATGAGAAGTATGAAAATATGTTCCGCCACTATGACTGGAAGTACGGTGACAGTGTTTCCGCCAATATTTATTATTCGGAAGCCATGTCCCATAAGGTTTATGCGGCCTGTGATGCATTCCTGATGCCCAGTCTCTTCGAGCCCTGCGGTTTGAGCCAGATCATCAGCCTGCGCTACGGGACGGTGCCGATTGTCCGGGAGACCGGCGGCCTGAAGGATACCGTGGAGCCGTATAACGAATACGAAAATACCGGAACCGGTTTCTCCTTTGCCAACTACAATGCGCATGAGATGCTGGGAAGCATTCTCTATGCAGAGCATGTATATTATGACCGGAAACGGGAATGGAATAAAATCATTGACCGGGGCATGGCGAAGGATTTCTCCTGGACCAGCTCGGCCAAGAAGTACGAGGAGCTTTACAGTGTTTTGTAGAAAGAAAAAGCCTGTGGATTTTCATCTTCACGGAGAAGAAAAACGGCAGGCAGAGGAATGGGTGAAGAATGAAACCTGGGTTGTCAGAGAAGCCTACCAGGACGATGAGGCGTATATGGTGTGCGTGAAGGATATTATGGAGAATCCGGTGTTCCAGTCCATGGATCAGTTTATCCAGCATGGAAATACCACCACAAAGGCACACTGCATCCAGGTTTCCTATATGAGCTACTGTATCTGCCGGAAGTATGGGTGGAATTATGAAGCGGCGGCGAGAGCCGGTCTGCTCCACGATCTTTTTCTTTATGACTGGCATACGGCAAAGAATCATATCCACGGGTTTACCCACCCGCGGGTTGCCATGAACAACGCGAAAAAACATTTTGACCTGACGGATCAGGAATTGAATATCATCCTGCGCCATATGTGGCCGCTGACGCCGATCCCGCCCAAAAGCCGGGAAGGTATGGTCATCGTATATGCAGATAAATTCTGCGGGATCCATGAAGTGTATGGACGGATCCGCAGTGCCTTCCGTCGGACCGCCCAGGCATAGAAAACAGTTAAGAACAGAAAACGTGTGTGTTTTGGCATAACCTGTAAGGTATTAGAAGTTCCAGAAAACCAAACGAGTGTCATCTGATCCGGAAATGGATCGGACGGCACTCGTTTATTTTTTGTAAAAAAGCACTTGACAAAACCGATCCCCCTTCGTATACTTTTAAAGTAAAATAATTTGAAGGTCAAACTAAAAGAAAGCGGAAACCGAGATGGAAGTCAAAATTGCAGGAACCGGGAGCTATGTACCGGAAAAGCTTCTGACCAACGAGGAGTTGGAACGGATGGTGGATACCAGCGATTCCTGGATCCGGGAGCGGACAGGGATCGGTTCGAGAAGGATCAGCAGTTCCGGGACGGCCGATATGGCGGCACGTGCAGCAGAGCGTGCACTTGCCGATGCCGGACTGGAGGCAGGACAGATCGAGCTGATCCTTGTAGGAACCTCCACTGGGGATTGTCTGTTTCCCAGTACCGCCTGTCAGGTTCAGGAATGGCTGGGTGCTTCCGGGGCCGCATGTTTTGATGTGAGTGCTGCCTGCTCCGGGTTTTTATACGCCTTAAACACTGCGGCGGTGTATCTGGAGACCGGGCAGTTTCGGAATGCTCTTGTCATTGGTGCGGATGCCATGTCGAAAGCCGTGGACTGGACTGACCGGAGTACCTGTATCCTGTTCGGAGACGGCGCTGGGGCAGTGGTACTGGAGGCCGGAAAGAAGACCGAAAATCCGGCAGAGAATCCGGCAGAATGTGCAGGGAAATCCGGAAGTGGTCTGGGGCCCTTTGTTTTGGGTGCAGACGGAAGCCGCGGCAGTGTGCTTCGCTGTCCGTCCGACAAAGATGCGTCCGCTGGACTGACGATGAATGGACAGGAGGTGTTCCGGTTTGCAGTCCGGGTAATTCCGGAGGTCATCGGACAGGTACTGGAAAAGGCCTCGCTTTCTGCGGAGGAAATCCGATATTTTCTTCTGCACCAGGCAAACCGGCGGATCATTGAAGCCGCAGCGAAGCGCATGAAACAGCCCCTGTCCAGATTTCCGATGAATCTGGAGCATTACGGAAACACATCGGCCGCCAGTATCCCGGTCCTTCTGGACGAGCTGGCCCAGAGCGGTACACTGAAATGCGGAGACCTCCTGGTTCTGGCCGGCTTCGGAGCAGGGCTTACCTGGGGAGCGGCTGTCCTTCGCTGGAGCAAGGGAAACAGAGAATTATCAGAAATCCGGTAAAACAAAGAAAAGAAGCAGAAAAGGAAAACAGAAAAAATAAAAAAGGAATGGCGGGAATCGCCGAAAGGAGAACAGGATGTTAGAGAAAATGAAAGAAATGATCGGAGATCAGCTGAATGTGGATGTGGAGAAGGTAACGGAGGCAACATCGTTTAAAGACGATCTGGGAGCGGATTCTCTGGATCTGTTTGAGCTTGTTATGGCGATGGAGGAGGAATTCGGAGTAGAGATCCCTTCGGAGGAGCTGGAAACGCTGACCACCGTCGGTGCGGTTATGAATTATCTGAAGGAGCACGGAGCAGAAGTATAAGAGCGGTAAAGGATAAGAAGGGAAAAGGAAGCGTAAAAGCGTGGAAAAGTCCTGAAGACAGAACGAGCCAAGCGGAGGTAGGAAACCATTCATGGAGACAAGGATCACAAAACTTTTAAATATAGAATATCCGATCATCCAGGGCGGAATGGCCTGGGTGGCTGAGCATCATCTGGCTGCAGCTGTTTCAGAAGCAGGTGGCCTTGGGATCATCGGAGCAGCCAATGCACCGGCGGACTGGGTAAGAAGCGAAATCCGGAAAACAAGAGAACAGACCGGCAAGCCCTTTGGAGTCAACATCATGCTGTTAAGTCCTTATGCGGCAGAGGTTGCGCAGGCGGCGGCCGAGGAAGGGGTCAAGGTGATCACCACCGGTGCGGGAAATCCGGAAAAGTACATGGAGCTCTGGAAGAATGCCGGAGCCAGAGTGATCCCGGTGGTGGCTTCTGTGGCACTGGCAAAGCGCATGGAACGATGTGGTGCCGATGCGGTGATCGCAGAGGGCTGTGAATCCGGCGGACATATCGGGGAGTTAACCACCATGACACTGCTGCCCCAGGTGGCCGATGCGGTGGATATTCCGGTGATCGGAGCCGGAGGTGCGGCAGACGGAAGAGGAATCGCGGCAATGATCATGCTGGGAGCCGAGGCAGTCCAGATGGGAACCAGGTTTGTGGCATCGACCGAGGCCCAGGTCCATGACAATTATAAAAACAGGATCCTGGCGGCCAAGGATATTGACAGCGTTGTGACAGGACGAAGCACCGGTCATCCGGTCCGCCTCCTGCGTAATCAGATGACCAGGGAATATCTGGAGCTGGAAAAACAGGGCGCTTCCTTTGAAGAACTGGAAATGCTGACCCTCGGAGGCCTGAGAAAGGCGGTACAGGAGGGCGATATCAAAAACGGAAATGTCATGGCAGGACAGATCGCCGGTCTTATTAAAGAAACAAAAAGCTGCCGGGAGATCATCGAAGAGCTGATGGCACAGACAGAAGCCGTATTGGAGAGAGCACATGGGTAAAACTGCATATTTGTTTCCCGGACAGGGCGCTCAGAAAGCCGGTATGGGAAAGGATTTTTATGAACACAGCGCGGCGGCGCGGACATTTTTTGAAGAAGCTTCGGAACAGCTGCAGATGGATCTGAAGACCTTATGCTTTACGGACAACGAAAACCTGAATCAGACCGCATATACGCAGCCGGCCATGGTGACGGCAGAGCTTGCCATTGTGGAAGCGATGAAGGAAGCCGGGATTTTCTGCCCGGATGCGGCAGCGGGATTAAGCCTCGGAGAGTACAGCGCACTGGCGGCGGCCGGAGTTTTAGCACCCATGGATGCAGTCCGTGCGGTAAAAAGCCGCGGAAGGCTCATGGAAGAGGCTGTTCCTGCAGGCGAAGGAGCGATGTCGGCGGTGCTTGCCATGAAGCCGGAGACGGTGGAAGAAATTCTTGGAGATCTGGGAGAAGTCTGGATCGCCAACGATAACTGTCCGGGCCAGCTGGTGATCTCCGGAAGGACAGAGGCTGTGGAACGGGCCGAAGAAGCCCTTCGGAGGGCCGGAGCGAAACGGGTGATCCGGCTGAAGGTAAGCGGCCCCTTTCATTCTCCTCTTCTGAAAAAAGCAGGAGAAGCGCTGGGAGCCGTTCTGGAACCGATTCCGGCCGCTAGGCCGGAGATCCCGTATGCAGCCAATGTGACAGGTGCCTATGTCCGGGAAAAGGAGCCGGTCAAGGAACTGCTGATCAGACAGGTATCGGGGCAGGTAAGATGGAGACAGAGCATTCTTATGATGCTGGAGGATGGCGTGGATACGTTTGTAGAGATCGGTCCGGGAAAAACCCTGAGTGCCTTTGTGAGAAAAATTTCAAGAGAAGCCGTGGTGCGGAACCTTGAAACATGGGAGGATCTGTTGCAATGGACATGATGCAGACAAAAAATCAGGAAAACCGGCGGGTTGCGGTCGTAACGGGAGCGTCCGGCGGCATCGGACGTGCCATTGCCCGGAAGCTGGCCGGGGACGGCTGTTTCGTAGTAGTAAACTACTGCGGTTCCGGGGAACGGGCGGAAGCGGTAGTGAAGGAAATCCAGAGCGCCGGCGGGGAAGCCTGTGCCATGCAGTGCGATGTTTCCCGGTTTTCGGAAGCAGAGAAATTTTTCAAAGAGGTTCTGGCGTTAAAGGGACGGATCGATATCCTTGTGAATAATGCCGGGATTACCAGGGACGGCCTGCTCATGAAGATGAGCGAGGAGGATTTTGACCGGGTATTAGAGGTGAATTTAAAGGGCGCATTCAACGGGCTCCGTCAGGTGTCCAGACAGATGGTAAAGCAGCGGAGCGGCCGGATCATCAGTATTTCCTCGGTGTCGGGAGTCCTCGGCAATGCCGGACAGGCCAATTATGCGGCATCAAAGGCCGGGATCATCGGCCTGACCAAGTCGGCGGCAAGGGAGCTGGCCTCCAGAGGAATTACGGTGAATGCCGTGGCCCCCGGCTTTGTGGATACGGAAATGACCAGAGTGCTGTCTGATTCCGTGCGGGAACGGGCAGTTGGTGCGATTCCCATGGGGCGGTTCGGCAGGCCGGAGGAGATTGCGGAGGCTGTCTCCTTCCTGGCATCGGAACAGGCCGGTTATATTACCGGTCAGGTACTCTGTGTGGACGGCGGAATGGCGATGTAGAACAGGAGAAAGCATGAGCAGACGAGTGGCAGTAACCGGATTGGGCGCAGTGACGCCCATCGGAAATCATGTGAAGGAATTCTGGGAGGGAATCCGGTCCGGCAAAGTCGGAATCGGTCCCATTACCAGGTTTGATCCGTCGGATTATAAGGTAAAGCTGGCGGCAGAAGTGAAAAATTTTGATCCGAGGGAACGGATGGAATTCCGGGCGGCAAAGCGGATGGAGCTGTTCAGCCAGTATGCGGTGGCCGCGGCGGGAGAGGCACTGGAGGATTCCGGCCTTTCTGTAAAACAGGAGGATCCATTCCGGATCGGCGTGAGCATCGGTTCCGGGATCGGAAGCCTTCAGGCTATGGAGCGTGAGCATGAACGGCTTTTAACAAAGGGACCGGGGCGGGTCGGACCGCTTCTGGTTCCTCTGATGATCTCCAATATGGCTGCAGGAAATGTAGGAATCCAGTATGGATTAAAGGGAAAAAACATCAATGTGGTGACTGCCTGTGCCACGGGAACTCATTCCATCGGGGAAGCATACCGCTCGATCCAGTACGGAGAGGCTGACGTGATGGTGGCAGGCGGAACGGAGGGAAGCATCTGTCCCATCGGAGTCGCCGGGTTTGCGGCACTGACGGCACTTTCCACCTCGGAGGATCCGCTTCGCGCCTCAATTCCCTTTGATAAAGAGAGAAGCGGCTTTGTCATGGGAGAAGGCGCCGGTATTCTGGTTCTGGAGGAGCTGGAGCATGCAAGGCGGAGAGGTGCTCATATCTACGCGGAGATTGCCGGATACGGAGCGACCTGTGATGCCTACCATATCACCTCTCCGGCAGAGGACGGAAGCGGTGCGGCGAGAGCCATGACGGAGGCCATGAAGGACGGCGGGATCACGCCGGAGCAGGTGACTTATATCAATGCCCATGGAACCGGCACCCATCATAACGACCTGTTTGAGACGAGAGCCATTCACCTGGCCATGGGAAAGGCGGCGGAAACGGTAAAAATCAATTCCACCAAATCCATGATCGGCCATCTTCTGGGAGCTGCCGGAGGTGTGGAGCTGATCACCTGTGTGAAATCCATCGAAGAAGGATATATTCATCCGACTGTCGGTTATCAGGTGCCTGATGAGGAATGTGATCTGGATTATGTGACCAGAGGGGGCATTTCCATGGAAGTGGAATATGCACTCAGCAATTCTCTGGGCTTCGGTGGTCATAATGCATCCATTCTGGTGAAAAAATACAGGGAGTAAGGTCATGGAATTTGAGAAAATCTTAAAGCTGATCGATGCGGTGGCAGAGTCCGGCCTGTCCGGGCTTGAACTGGAAGAGAACGGAAGCCGGCTGCATCTGGAGAATCTGGCAGCTTCGGAGAAAACCTGTAAAGGCGGAGAGCCGTGCGGAGAAAGAAACAGAACAGTCCGTGAAAATGCCGTGCAGGTGAAGGAGTCCTCCGTTACAGAAGGAGAAAACACAACAGCGGCGAAAGCAGACGGCAATATAACCGGATCAGGGAAGGAAACTCAGAGCGCCGGGAAAACGGAGGATCACACCGCTCTTTCCGGCGAGACGGTCCGTGCCCCGTTAGTCGGAACCTTTTATTCGGCACCCGCTGAGGGAGAGAAAGCTTTTGTAAAACCGGGAGACCGGGTGACGAAGGGACAGATACTGGGAATCATTGAGGCCATGAAGCTGATGAATGAGATCGAATCGGAGTATGACGGGATCGTGGAGGCTGTCCTGGTGAACAACGAACAGGTGGTGGAATATGGACAGCCTCTGTTTTCTGTGAAAGCCGATTCATGATCTGCGCAGAGCGTTTTTGTTTCACAGGACACCTGTCTTGCGTGAAATAAAATCAGAAAGAGGAAACTATGCTTGGAATAAAAGAAATTGAGGAACTGATCCCGCACCGCCACCCGTTTCTTCTGGTGGACTGCATTGAGGAGCTGGAGCCCGGTGTGCGTGCCGTCGGTTATAAATGTGTGACATTCCGGGAGGATTTTTTTAAGGGACATTTTCCGGAAGAGCCGGTGATGCCGGGAGTGCTGATCGTGGAAGCACTGGCTCAGGTAGGCGCAGCCGCCGTACTCAGCCTGGAGGAAAATAAAGGAAAAACGGCGTATTTCGGCGCCATCGATCATGTCCGTTTCCGGAGAAAGGTGATTCCGGGCGACAGGCTTCGGCTGGAGTGTGAGCTGATCCGCCGGAAGGGACCGGTCGGAGTCGGACGGGCGGAGGCATCGGTGGATGGTGAGACGGCTGTCACAGCAGAATTGACCTTTATGATCGGATAAGGAGCAGTTATGTTTAAAAAAGTTCTGATTGCCAACCGCGGGGAGATCGCGGTGCGGATCATTCGTGCCTGCCGGGAAATGGGGATTGCCACGGTGGCCGTCTATTCGGAGGCAGACAGCGAAGCACTTCATACGCATCTGGCCGATGAGGCGGTCTGCATCGGACCGGCAAAGTCTCAGGACAGCTATCTGAATATGGAACGGATCCTGTCGGCGGCGGTGGTCATGGGGGCTGATGCCATTCATCCGGGCTTCGGCTTTCTGTCGGAAAATGCCAGGTTTGCGGAGCTTTGCAGCCGCTGTCATCTGACTTTTATCGGTCCTTCTGCCGGGGTGATTGCCAAAATGGGAAATAAGGCGGAAGCGAGAAAGACTATGACAGCAGCCGGAATTCCGGTGGTACCGGGAGGCTGCGAGCCGGTAAGAACTCCGGAGGAGGGACTTTTACAGGCAGAGCAGACGGGGTATCCGGTGATGATCAAGGCGGCTCTCGGCGGCGGAGGAAAGGGCATGCGGATCGCCAGGACAAAGGAGGAATTCACCGGAAACTTTCTCAGTGCCAGAATGGAGGCAGAAAAGGCATTTTCGGATGATTCCATGTATATTGAACGATACCTGGAGCACCCCAGACATATCGAATTTCAGATCCTGGCAGATGAGCACGGCAATGTGATCCATCTGGGGGAGCGGGACTGCTCTGTGCAGAAAAATCACCAGAAGCTTCTGGAGGAGTCTCCGTCTCCGGCACTGTCGGAGGAGCTTCGCAGCCGCATGGGAGAAACGGCGGTAAGGGCGGCAAGGGCAGCAGGCTATACGAATGCAGGGACCGTAGAATTCCTTCTGGATCAGGAGCAGCAGTTTTATTTTATCGAGATGAATACCAGGATTCAGGTGGAACACCCGGTGACGGAAATGGTAACCGGACTGGATTTGATCCGGGAACAGCTCCGGATCGCAGCGGGAGAGGTGCTTGGGCGGAAGCAGGAGGACATTTATCTGTCCGGTCATGCTGTCGAATGCCGGATCAATGCAAAAACTCCGGGTATTATAAAGAAGCTTCTGTTACCGGGCGGCTGTGGGATCCGTGTCGATACGGCAGTCTATAACGGCTGCAGTGTTCCGCCGTATTATGATGCCATGCTGGTCAAGCTCATTGCCCATGGTGCTGACCGCAGGCAGGCCATTGAGAAGCTGAAGGGAGCCCTGGACGAGGTAGTGATCGACGGAATTGAAACCAATCTGGAATCCCAGTATGAAATCCTGGAAAACCCGGTGTATCAGGCAGGAGAGGCCGATACCGGATTTATGGAAACACAGTTTGGAGAACGGGAGCGGTAAATCATGCGGAAGCGTTTATTTAAGAGGACGCCGTCCAATTCCTATATCAGGATTCCGGCCGGCAGCGAAAAAGCAGACGGCAGAGCAGAGGTTCCACAGGGAATATGGAAAAAATGCAATCAGTGCGGAAAACCGGTTTTTACGGAGGATGTAAAAGCGGCGGCTTATATCTGCCCCCATTGCGGCGGCTATTTTCGGATGAATGCCTGGGCAAGAATCCATATCCTGACGGATCAGTTTGAGGAGTGGGATCAGGAAATTTCGGATAAGAATCCCCTGGGCCTTTCCGGATATGCGAAAAAGCTGGAGGCGGTAAGAGAAAAAACGGGTCTTAACGAGGCAGTTGTGACCGGAAAGGCGCGGATCGGGGAGCAGGAAACAGTTCTCGGAGTGATGGACGGACGGTTTATCATGGGAAGCATGGGAGAAGCTGTCGGTGAAAAAATTACAAGGGCAGTGGAACGGGCGACGAAGCTTCGTCTTCCGGTGATCCTGTTTTGTTGTTCCGGCGGTGCAAGAATGCAGGAAGGGATCCTGTCTCTGATGCAGATGGCCAAAACAGCTGCGGCTCTCCGGTGTCACAGCGATGCCGG
>CAKRJM010000035.1 GCA_934351765.1 uncultured Lachnospiraceae bacterium
GGATACCTATTCAGTATACCATTGCATGACTAACTTATGGTTTCTATACCCAAATCAGATTTTTAAAATTCATTCAATGTTTTTTTCGTTTTTTGTTTCATAAAATGCACTTTCCCCTATGGAACAAAAAAATTAAGAGCCGCGCAAAAGCAGCTCTCAACGTTCCATCATTCAGTTGTATTCCTGTGTCAGATGGCGGGCAATCAGCTTTCCCGCTGTAAGAATCAGTACGGGCAGAAGATAGGCGATATACTGTGCCGCACCTCCGTAGGCAATCAGAAGATTAAAGATCGCGTGAAAGGTGATCGCTGCCCCAAGCAGGCCGCAGGTTCCGGCAATCTTCAGCCACGTCCGCCGCCACACATATGCAAGCCCTCCGCCGACAATGACTCCGCAGATCACATGCATCGCTCCTGTTCCTATTCCCCGGAAGAAAATAAAAGAAAAATGTCCGGCTCCGTTTTGAATCAGATAGCAGATGTTTTCGAAGGTGGCAAAGGAAAGGGCTGTGATTACGGCAGCGTTCTTGATCTGTTCTGTTTTCGGCTCAAATATCAAAAGGTAAAAGAGCAGCGGCAGAAGCTTCATGATCTCCTCTGCCACCGGGGCGATCTCCACAGTAGCAGCAAAGGTATCCGCTCCATAAAGCGCAGCGAGAAGCGTGTTGATGTAAGCAGAAAGAAGACACACCCCCATCCCTATAATGCAGGACAAAAAAATCTTTCTCTGACGTGTTCCCATACACAGAGCAGCAATCAGCAGGGGGGATGCCATACAGATAAAAACATTTTCAATATAGGTCATGCCTGCACCGCCTTTCCTGTGACTGGCAGCAGGGCAAACAGACAGCCCGACAGCAGAAGATCAAACCAACAATAAAAGCTGAAAACAGAGTCGCCCGGCCAGAGGCAGCCGGAGGTCCAAAGGGCATATTCCACCGCAACATAGCACAGCACTCCCATGTGGAAATATCGCATATTCCGCACGGTTCCCGTTTGTGTCCGCGCATAGGAAAGCCCCCGGATGGAATGATAGGAAACAACGATCATCATACCGCACCAGAGCAGATTGGAGAGAATATCTCCAAAGGTACAATAAAACACACACAGCAGAACACCGATCAGGACGGCGATCAGGGCTTTGCGGCACGCATGCCCCCTTTCCTCTGCGGAAGAAAGGGTGTATTGCAGGATGTAAAGAAAAATTACGCTGGCCACCCAGCCAAACTCCGACACATAAAAGACCTGCGGTGTTTCAGAATATAAAAGCAAATACAGCGTCCAGTACAGAGAGCCGAGGGCAAAGCAGCCATAAAAGCAGGTCAGCAGAAAATACGCCTGCGTCCGGCTTTTCAGATACCGGATACCGCTCAGGAAAAAGCCCAGCAGGGTAACCGCAAATTGTAACACGTTACTGATCAGTTCCATCTGCATGGTCTCCCTCCCGCTTATCCCTCTCTTCCTCGTTGTTCAACTGACGGATGCGAAAGCATAAAATCGTCACGCATATGCCGAGAACAAAAGCAAGCAGTCCGATCACGATATACCCAATCGCGGCGTTTCCGCCTAAAATCGTTGCTGCCGTCTCAAAGCCGGAGGTAGTCCCAAGCTCGATCCGATCGACAATCCCGGGCATGAAAAAGGAAACTCCCACGATCACTGCAAGACACGCTGCCACGCCGGAAACCGCAGCAATCCGGCCTCTCCGCAGTCTTTTTTGACATTCTTTTTCCACAATACGCTGTTTTACTTCTTCTATCCGTTCCTCATGGCTCCGCATTGGTAATTCCCTCCCGTTCCAGCAGGCCGCGCAGACGCTCTTTCCCCCGGTAGACCATATTGGTGATCTGCTTCAGGCTTTTTCCCATAACCTCGGCAGCCTGCTGGTAGCTCATGCCCTCAAAATAAGTCAGATAAAGTGCCTCCCGATAATCCGGGTTTAACTCGTCCATGCAGAAATGCAAAATCTGATCCCGTTCCTTTGTCTGGACGACCTCATCCACCAGAGCTTGTCCGTCCGGCCCCTCAGTCAGATCGTCAAGACTGAAAAAGCGCTTCCATCTGCTTTTATGGCGCAGGGCCATATGCCTCGCTGCTTTATACAGATAGGGCTTAAATCCACCATCACGAATACGGGGTTTTTTCGTAAACAGATAGGAAAAAACTTCGATCATCAAATCCTCCGCTTCGTGAACGTCATGCAGATAACCGTCGATGTATAAGGTCAGCGGGTCACCGTATTTTTTCATCAATACCTCAAGCCCGGTTTCATCTCCGCACAGATATTGTCTGTAAGCTTCTTCATCGACAGCCATACCGTTCACTTCCCTTCCGTCACATCATCCCGCCGCATCATCCCGCCACAGAGCGCCATTTTTCAGCGGTCATTCATAAATCCAGGATCCCCTTACCTGCTCCAGGTCTTTTTTTACCTGTTCCTTGACTGCTTCCAGATTTTTAAATTTATACACCGGCCGGATAAATCTCCAGACCTCCAGACAGAACTCCTCGCCGTAAATGTCCCGGTCAAAATCCAGCAGATAGGATTCCACCGTCACCACACCGGAATCATCCACCGATGGCCTCGTTCCGATATTGGTAAGACTCCGATAAGTGCCGCCTGCCACATGACTGATGGTCGCATAAACGCCGCTTTCCGGCTTTCGCTTCTTTAAGATCACACTCTGATTGGCGGTAGGCATTCCCACAGTACGCCCCAGAGCCTTCCCGTGGACTACCTCGCCCATGATAAGATACGGATGGCCGCAAAGCTGTCTGTACTTTTCAAACTCGGCATTTTTAAATGCCTGAAGGACACGTTTCGTAGTGATCGTGCCTTTTTCATCTTCTACGGTCTTCACAAGCTCCACCCGGATTCCAGACTCCTCTGCCGCCCGGCAGATTTCCTCCCGATGCTCATGCTCTTCGCCGATGACCAGAATCTCTGCTCCCAGCTTTTCTGACACAACCTCTTTTACAAAAGTCCCCGCCGGACAATCCGGCTCCGGCACCGAGATCATCTGATCGATCCCTTCCTGTGCGAAGAAATATGCTTTTTCCTCTTCTGTGGTCAATACCTTGTTCTCTATCTCAAAGCTCACCGCCACAGAACAGCCGCCCAGAGCCTTCAGGCGGCGAAGCACCGCCTGATGACCGCGATGAACACCATCAAACCGCCCGAATGCCACACAGGCTCGCTCTATTTTCTCATATCGGTCCGTATGTTTCAATATCTAATCCTCTTTCTGTCTGATTCGAAGCCGGCATAAGCGGATCTCCTGTCATTCTTCCGTTTTTTGGCCGCTGATCCTACGCTGCTTCTGTATCCATCCTCCGAAGTGTCATTGCCCGGAACAGCCACAGGAGATAATCCCCAATCCCGGCCGCCTCGACAGATTCCGCCGCCTGGATCTCCACACTGCCGACGACGGTTTCTCCCATCCGGTATTCCAGTATTCCGACGGGATCTCCTTCCTTCACCGGTGCTTCAACCTGCTCCGGAAGCGTCAATACCTTTTCGATGTCTCCCGGCTGTTCTCCATTCATGCAAAGATAAGAAAACGGGGCTCCGTAACGGATATCCGCCTTCTGCTTTGTTCCGCCGCTCACCGGGATCCCGGACAGCACTTCCCGGATCTCATCCCGGTCCTGATACAGACTGCACGACGCAAATCCGTAATTCAAAAGCGCCGCTGCCTCCCGAAACCGTACCTTATAATCCGGTGCCGCCATGATCACTGCGATCAGCTCCATGCCATCCTGTCTGGCCGTCCCGGAAAAACAGTATTTCGCCAGACTGGTGCTGCCGGTCTTCAGTCCGGTCACCGTAAAGGAATTTCCCATTTTCAGCAGCTTATTGGTATTGGACAGGCAGAATTCCTTACTTCCCTGCTTCGTATTATGAATGATATTTTCCATCCAGATGGTGCTGTATTTCTCGATCTGCGGATAGCGGACGATCAGTTCCCGGCTCATGAGCGCTACATCCCTTGCACTGGTCAGATGGGACGCCGAATCCGTCAGCCCGCAGCAGTCCTCAAAGACGGTTTCTGTCATGCCAAGTGCCTTTGCCCGCACATTCATCTGTGTCACAAAGGCCTCCTCACTTCCGGCAATATGCTCCGCCATGGCGACCGCTGCGTCGTTTCCGGAGGCGATCACAATGCACTTGATCAGCGTCTCCACCGTCTGAACCTCCCCCTCCTCCAGAAACACCTGGGAGCCGCCCATAGACTTTGCATGGGCACTGGTGGTCACCGGCTCCTCCAGGGTGATCGCTCCCGACTCCAGTGCGTCAAAGATCAGAATCAGCGTCATGATCTTCGTAATGCTGGCCGGCCGAAGGGCTTCTTCTGCATTTTTCTCATACAGGATCGTCCCGGTGGATGCCTCCATCAGAACCGCGGACTGTGCCGTGATCTCCGGTGCTCCCGCTGGATGGGTTCCATTCGATGGCTGTGCTGTTTCTGTCTGTTCTGGATTTGTCTGTTCCGGATCTGTCTGTTCTGGATTTGTCTGTTCCGGATCTGTCCGTTCCGGATCTGTCTGTTCCGGATCCGTCTCTCCGGACATCTGCTCTGCTTCACTTCCTGCCGCAGGATTCCATTCTGCGTATCGGCTTTGTGCCTTTCCCGGAACCACAGCCGGCATCAGTATGGAAAGAGACAGCAGGATTCCTGCTGTCTTCTTTATCAATCGTTTCATCCTACCAGTCCCCCGGAGGTTCTTGTTCCTATCCTATGCCTCCGGCCCCGGTTCTATCCCTGATAACCGTTTGGATTCTGCTTCTGCCACCGATACGTGTCGCGGCACATATCCTCCAGGCTCTTTTCTGCTTTCCATCCCAGGATCTTTTCTGCCTTGGAGGCATCTGCATAGCACTCTGCGATATCGCCGGCCCGGCGTTCCGTGATCTCATAAGGGATTTCAATCTGATTTACCCGTTCAAAGGTTTTCACAATATCTAACACGCTGTATCCGATTCCGGTCCCCAGATTGAACACCTCAACCCCCTTGTTTTTTCCGGCATAGGAAAGCGCTGACACATGTCCTTTCGCCAGATCGACCACATGGATATAATCGCGGACTCCGGTTCCGTCCGGTGTCGGATAATCATTTCCGAATACCCGAAGCTTTTTCAGCCGTCCCACGGCCACCTGGGAGATATAAGGCATTAAATTGTTGGGGATTCCGTTGGGATTTTCCCCGATTTTTCCGCTTTCATGAGCACCGATGGGATTGAAATACCGAAGAAGAACCACCGAAAGCTCCGGATCGGCATGAGCCGCATCCTTTAAGATCTGTTCAATAAACACCTTTGTCCAGCCATAAGGATTCGTACAGCTTCTTCCTGTGGGCATGTCCTCCGTCAGCGGGACCTGCTCCGGCGTACCGTAAACCGTCGCCGAAGAACTGAATACAAACTGATGACAGCCATACTTCTTCATGACCTCCAGAAGCGTCAGGGTACTGTCCAGATTATTCCGATAGTATTCCAGCGGCTTCTCCACCGATTCTCCCACCGCCTTCAGTCCTGCAAAGTGGATCACTGCTTCAATGGAATGCTCCGAAAAAATCTTCTCCAGTGCTTCCCGGTCTGCCACATCCGCCTGATAAAACGACAGCCTCTTTCCGCAGATCTCTTCTGCCCGCTTCACAGCCTCTTTACAGCTGTTTGCCAGGTTATCTGCGATCACCACCTCATATCCGCTGTCTGCTACTTCAATGGCTGTATGCGTGCCGATATAACCGGCACCTCCTGTCAGTAATACTGCCATAGCCTTCCTCCTTATGAAATCCTGATAAAATTTAAATAGGGCGCACCATTGTGGTGCGCCCCAGTCCGTTCTTTGAATGTGCACACAGCCCGGAAGCACAGCGCACAGGCAGTCAGCCCGGCGAGTAGGAACGCTCTGCGCCCGAACTCATTCTCGGTAACGAAGTTGTGCATTCATTTGCATTGAGATCAAAACACATGTCTGCTTAACCCATAAGCTGACACCGAAAGGAAAATTTTTTCCCCTGTTGGATGCGATGCTTTACACGGAAGCCCATCTCACGTATCAAGCAGGTTTCCTGACTTACAGTTCTCTGCGGCGCTTCTCCTTCTCGCATGATAGGGTTTGCAATGGAATATGAAGCACGCTCGCTGCTTACAGTGACCGGATCGCTCAGGACTTACACCTGATTCCCTTTTCCCCGCCTGTGCGGGCACTTGACACGGCAATTCGTTTTGCACAAAACAAGTATACCACAGCAGATCGTGATATGCAACACCAAAACGTTTTTTAACCGATAAAGTTGCTGTCAAGCAAACGTTGGTATGTTCCTGTGAAACAAAAAACCAGTAAATACAAGATTCACTGGTTTTCGTAGCCTGTAGGGGAATCGAACCCCTGTTTCCGCCGTGAGAGGGCGGCGTCTTAACCGCTTGACCAACAGGCCATATTCAATTAAACTGATAAGATGTAGTAGAGTCGAGGCGACAAGATTCGAACTTGCGGCCTCCGCGTCCCGAACGCGGCGCTCTACCAAACTGAGCCACGCCTCGCTACGTCCATTATAATACCTCAAATTATTTCAATTGTCAATATTTTTTTTGCAATTTATTCAATTTTTTTGAGACGCTTTTTCAGGTAGGTTCGGGCGGCGGTTTTGCCGCCCGCTCAACGCCTGTTTTATTTCATCAGTTTCTGGATCGTGCGGCACAGCTCGTCCACGGACTCTTCCTTTCCGTCCCGGATATCCTCCACCACACAGGTCTTGATATGACTGGAGAGAAGGGTCTTGCTGAACGCATTCAACGCGGAGCTCACTGCCTGAACCTGAGTCAGGATATCCACGCAGTAGCGATCCTCCTCCACCATGGAGCGGATCCCGCGGATCTGCCCCTCCATCCGGTTCAGACGATGGATCAGATCCTTATATTCCTTTTCATCCCGATGCTTCATCTTGCCGCAGCTGCAGCAGTCTTTTTTGCATTCCATAGTGATTCTCCCTTTCTCTATCCGGTAAACTCCAGATCAAACAGCGACAGCTGATTGCTTCTGGGCAGATCCCCGAAGATTCCAAGCTCTGCCATGAGATCGATGGTTGTTTTCGGCACCTTCGTTTTCTGCCAGAAATCCTCCAGTGATAGAAACCGTTCGCCACGCTTCACCGCCTCCACCACGGCCTCCGCCGCTTTTCCGCCCAGTCCGTCAATGGAGCTTAAGGACGGCATGAGCTTTCCGTCAATGATCTGGAAACGGTCTGCCTTTGCCCGATAAATATCAAGGGGCAAGAACTCAAAGCCTCTGGCATACATCTCCTGAACAATCCGCATATCCCGAAGCGTTCCCTGCTCCTTCTGGGACAGGCTGTCTGACCTGTTTTTATAATCCTGAAGATGATACTCCAGCCGCTCTCTCCCCTGGCACATCAGCTCATAGGAAAAGCCGGACGCACGGATACTGAAAAATGCCGCATAATAGGCCAGCGGATAAAATACCTTACAGTAGGCGATCCGCCATGCCATCATCACATAAGCC
Source organism: uncultured Lachnospiraceae bacterium (assembly GCA_934351765.1). Classification (GTDB taxonomy): domain Bacteria; phylum Bacillota; class Clostridia; order Lachnospirales; family Lachnospiraceae; genus Lientehia. The sequence continues at coordinate 7,529 of CAKRJM010000035.1, forward strand.
GCCGCATGGGCCTTGGGGAACATGTACTTGATCTTTTTACAGGATTCAATATACCACTCCGGCACATTGGCCTCCCGCATGGCCTTTTCCCAGTCCGGCTTCAGGCCCTTGCCCTTCCGGACTCCCTCCATGATCGTAAAGGAAAGGCTCTTGTCCATGCCCATGCCGATAAGGTAGATCATAATGTCGTCTCGGGTACAGATGGCCGTCTGAATGGTCGCCTGCCCGCTTAAGATCAGATCCTGCGCATTGCCCAGCCACACATCGGTGCCGTGAGCCAGTCCTGCGATCCGGACAAGATCGGAAAAGCAGGTAGGCTTGGCATCCAGAAGCATCTGCATGGCAAAATCTGTTCCTAACTCCGGGATCCCCAATGCTCCCAGCTTGCAGCCTCCGATATCCTCCGGCTCAATCTTCAGCGCCGACGTATTCTGGAACAGGCTCATAACCTCCCTGGAGTCCAGCGGAAACTCTCTTGCATTTAAACCAGTCAGATCCTCCAGCATACGGATCATGGTGGGATCATCGTGTCCGAGAATATCCAGCTTCAGGAGGTTATGGTCGATGGAATGATAATCAAAATGTGTCGTAATGATATCGGAGGTCATGTCGTTAGCCGGATGCTGCACCGGAGTAAAGGAATTGATCTCCTCTCCGTGAGGCATAACAACGATGCCGCCTGGGTGCTGGCCGGTTGTCCTTCGGACACCGACACAGCCCTGAACGATCCGGTTGATCTCCGCATTCCGCTTCCTCTGGCCGCGCTCTTCAAAATAATTCTTCACATAGCCGAACGCCGTCTTATCCGCCAGCGTACCGATGGTACCCGCCTTAAAGGTATGTCCCTTTCCGAAGATGACCTCCGTGTAGGCATGGGCCTTACTCTGGTACTCACCGGAGAAATTCAGGTCAATATCGGGCTCCTTGTCACCCTTGAAGCCCAGGAAGGTCTCAAAGGGAATGTCAAAGCCATCCTTCTTTAATTTTTCCCCGCAGACCGGACAGATCTTGTCGGGCATATCACAGCCGGCTCCGCCGGCGAACTTTTTTACATCCTCCGAATCAAAATCGGAATAATGGCATTTTGTGCAGTAATAATGAGGCGGCAGTGGATTTACCTCTGTGATTCCCGACATGGTTGCCACAAAGGAGGATCCAACGGAGCCTCTGGAGCCCACCAGATAGCCATCCTCGTTGGACTTATGCACCAGTTTCTGGGCAATGATATACATTACGGCGAATCCGTTGGTGATAATGGAATGAAGCTCCTTTTCCAGCCGCTCCTCTACCACCCTGGGGATCGGCTCCCCGTAAATCGATTTCGCCCTGTCATAGCACATGGTACGAAGCTCCACATCAGAATTTTCAATAACCGGCGGACATTTGTCGGGCCGCACCGGTGCGATCCGTTCACACTGCTCCGCGATCATGTTGCTGTTGGTGACAACGATCTCATATGCCTTTTCCGGCGGCAGATAATCAAACTCTGCCAGCATCTCCTCCGTGGTCCGCAGATACAGCGGCGGCTGGAAATCGCAGTCGGAAAAGCCCTGGCCTGCCATAATGATCCGACGGTAGATCTCATCCTCCGGATTGAGAAAATGGACATCACAGGTAGCAACCACCGGCTTTCCCCACTGATCACCCAACGCAATAATCTTCCGGTTCAGATTCCGGAGATCCTCTTGATCCTTGATTCCGTGCTTGCCCTCCCGCAGCATGAACTCATTGTTGCCGATGGGCTGCACCTCCAGATAATCATAAAATTTTACCAGTCGCTCCAGCTCCTCATCGGGGGCGCCCTCCAGAACAGCCTGGAATAACTCTCCTGCCTCACAGGCCGAGCCGATGATCAGCCCCTCCCGATGCTTCATAAGCTCACTCTTGGGGATTCTCGGCCGTCTGGAAAAATACGTCAGATGGGACATGGAGATCAGCCGGTACAGATTGATCCGTCCCACCTCACTTTTCGCCAGAATGATCACATGATAGGTTGGCATTTTCCTTACCATATCCACCGACATGGCACCCAGCGCATTGACCTGTCCCAGCGTCATGACCTCCCGCTTTTCCAGCCGTTCGATAAAGGCCGTGAAAATATGAGCCGTTGCCTCCGCATCATCCACCGCCCGGTGATGATTCTCCAGAGAAACATTCAGTGCCTTCGCCACGGTATCTAACTTAAACCGCTTTAACTCCGGCAGCAGGATTCTGGCCAGTGCCACCGTATCCACAATGGTGGGCTTAAAATCGATCCCGAGCTGCTCGGCGTTGTACTCGATAAAGCTCATATCAAAGGACGCATTGTGGGCCACCATGACTGCAGCACCGCAGAAGTCCAGAAACCGGGGAAGCACCTCCTCCACCGGCGGCTCGTCCATGACCATGCCATCGTTGATGCCGGTCAGTCTCTCGATCTCAAAGGGGATCGGTTCCCTGGGATTTACAAAGGCAGAAAACCGATCAATGATCTCTCCGTTTTCCACCTTCACCGCACCGATCTCGATGATCTTGTTTTTCTTGGCGGAAAGGCCGGTGGTTTCGATATCAAACACCACATAGGTATCCCGCAGAGACTGATCCCCGGAGCGGACAACGACCTCCTTTAAGTCATCCACCAGATAACCCTCCACACCGTAAATAACCTTAAAGGGATCGGTCTTGATGGTCTCAAAGGCATTTCCGGAAAAGGTATGGAACGCGTCCGGAAACGCCTGTACGCAGCCGTGATCGGTGATGGCAAGGGCCGGCATGCCCCATTCCTTTGCTCTCTTGATGATATCCTTCACATCAGAAACGCCGTCCATGTCGCTCATCTTCGTATGGCAGTGGAGTTCTACACGCTTCACCTCGCTGCTGTCCTGGCGGCGGGAGGTAAAATCCGCAGCCCTCCGGATTCCGTTTACGGAACCGATACTCAGTTCTCCGTCAAATTTATCAATGTTGGTAATCCCCTTGAGCTTTAAAAAGGTTCCCATTCTCAGGAATTCCTTCACCTCATCCAGCATTTCCGGCTTGATAAACATTTTCACCGTGATAGTATCCGTAAAATCGGTCAGGTCAAAGATCATAATGGTCTTTCCGCTGCGAAGCAATCGCTCCTCCAGGCGGATCACCTTTCCGACCACCACTACTTCGCCCATCTCTCCGATGATCTGGTTCATGGAGATCTCATCACCGTCATCAAAATCATAGCCGTATACCACATCATCATGATGGACCTTGACCTTTTTGCTGTAATGGCTCCGCTTCTTCGGTGCAGGCTTCGCTTCCTCTTCTTTTTCTTTTTTCGCCGGAGCTGCCGAGATTGCCGACCGGGCCGCCACCTGAGCCGCCTGCTTTCTGGTCTGTTCCTCGATCTCCGCCTCATGACGCCCGCTTTCCTCTTCCCGGAAGAAATAGCGGACTTCTACGCCGAAGCCGCACCGTTCATTGAAGATTTTCTCCAGAATCCGCTTTAATTCATCGATCCGGCTTCTCGTTACCAGATCCGGATCCACCATCAGTGACAGGATCTGCGGCTCCGGAAAGCTCCAGTCCGCCCGGCGGAACATATTATATTCGATCAGACTGTAGGTTTTTAATTCCAGAAGGATGCTGTCCCGGTAGGATTCCATCAGCTTTTCCGGCGTATACTGGGCGGAAAGATGATAATTTTCCTGTACCCGTACCTCCGTCTGATAGCCGGGGAACACCTGCTTTTTGATGTTCGCCTCCAGCATATAAATCGTCCGCTTGGGAATCAGATGCTCCGCGCTGATGAAAAACCGGATCTTGCTCCGGTCCTTTGTTGCTGTCACACGATCCACCGTCATAACATCCAGAAATCCCTGAAGCTCCTCCGAAACCTTTAATCCCGGAATCACTTCCGCAAACCGTTTACCCATGCTCCACCTTCTAATTCCAAAATCAGTTCTTCCAGTTGTCCAGTTCCTCTTTTAATGCCGCCAGAAGCTCTCTCTCCGGAATTTTTCGAATGATCTCGCCCTTTTTAATAAGGACACCCTCACCGATCCCTCCTGCAATTCCGAGATCTGCTTCCTTTGCCTCGCCCGGCCCGTTGACCACGCAGCCCATGACCGCCAGCTTCAGATTCAGGTTGTCATACCCGGCTGCCAGCGTTTCCACCTGATTTGCCAGACTGATCAGATCGATCCTGGTCCGTCCGCAGGTTGGACAGGATACCACCTCGATCCCGCCCTTTTTCAGTCCCAGTGTACGAAGGATCAGCTTCGCCGATTTGATCTCCTCCACCGGATCTCCCGTCAAGGACACCCGGATCGTATCGCCGATGCCCTGATATAAAATGATTCCAAGCCCCAGAGCTGACTTGATATTTCCCGAATACAGTGTTCCCGCCTCGGTGATGCCTACATGGAGCGGATAAGGACATTTCTCTGCGATCAGCTCATGGGCTCTGGCACACATCAGTACATTGGAGGACTTGATGCTTACCACCAGGTTATCATAGCCCATATCTTCAATCATACGGACCTTATCCAGTGCACTCTCCACCAGTCCTTCCGCCGTCACTCCATGGTACTTTTCCACCAGCTCCTTTTCCAGGGAACCGGAATTTACACCGACGCGGATCGGGACCTGCCGCTCCTTTGCTGCGGACACCACTGCCTCCACCCGGTCTTTCCCTCCGATATTTCCCGGATTGATCCGGATCTTGTCAGCGCCGTTTTCAATGGCCGCAACAGCAAGCTTATAATTAAAATGGATATCTGCCACCAGCGGAATCGAGATCTGCTTTTTGATCTCCTTTACCGCTGTGGCCGCTTCCTCCGTGGGAACCGTACAGCGGATGATCTCACAGCCGGCTGCCTCCAGCCGGTGGATCTGCGATACGGTTGCCTCCACATCCTCCGTTTTTGTATTGGTCATGGACTGGATCAGAATGGGATGTCCCCCGCCGATGATCCGGTCCCCGATCCGTACTTCCTTTGTTTTTTCCCGAACTGTCATAACGCTCCTCCTTTAATGGATCAGCTTTGTAATATCATTGAACATGACAAAGACCATCAGCGCCAGCAGAAGAAAAATCCCGATGGTATGCACCATGGCTTCTTTTTCCCGCGGCACCGGCTTTCTCCGGACGATCTCGATCAGTATGAATACCAGCCGTCCGCCGTCCAGCGCCGGAAGAGGCAGGAGATTCAGAACGCCCAGGTTGACACTGAGCAGGATCCCGAAGTTCAGCAGGTTCAAAAAGACATACAGCACACCGTCCGGCCTGCTGGCTTCCACCACCTGCCCCACCATATTGACGATCCCGACCGGACCGGAAAGATCCTGAACACCGGCTTTTCCGGTAAACAGCATCTTTAAGGAGGTAAAGGTGTAGCTCATCCAGTAACGCACCTCGGAAAAGCTGTACCGCACAACGGACAGCGCACCTGCATTTTTATCCCGGTAGGAATCCGCATCCATGCCCAGCGTATTGCCCTCATACTTCGCCGGTGTGACCGAAAGCTCAAAGGTCTCACCGTTCCGCTCCAGCGTAAAGGAAACGGCCTTGCCGTCCTCCAGCGGATGCTCCTTCATGTAGGCCTGCAGTGCATTTCCGTCTGCTACTTTTGTTCCGTTCACCGCCGTGATCACATCTCCCACCTGAGCGCCCTGCTTTTCCATATCAAGGCCCTCCGTCAGCGCTGTGATGGACGCCGGTTCCTCCGATGCATAGTAGGAAAATCCGGTCATATAGGCTTCATAGGACGGATCAAGACTTGTGGTATACGTCTCGCCGTCCCGCTCATATTCGATTTCGACAGCTGAACCATCCATCGGATGATTCAGAAAATACAGCTGGATATCGCGGCCCAGGACGATCTTATGACCGTCGATGGACTTGATCACATCGCCCTCTTTGATCCCGGCCTTTTCGGCGCCGTACCCTTCCGTCACACCGTAAACCACCGGTTTATTGACTCCGGCAATAGAAAGCACCACCACCGAGCACAGAAATGCCAGGATAAAATTGAACAGCGGACCGCCAATCACCACGGCAAGCCTTGCATAAGGAGATTTGCTGTTAAAGGAATCCTCTCTGTCGCTTTCTTCATCCTCCCCGACCATCTGGCAGGATCCGCCGAAGGGAATGGCTTTCAGAGAATACCTGGTCCCGCCCTTTTCTCTGCTTATGATCCTCGGCCCCATACCCACAGAAAATTCAATGACCCCGATCCCGTTTTTCTTTGCCAGCAGAAAGTGTCCGAACTCATGGGACACCACAAGAATGCTGAATACAAGAAGTGCCAGTATGATATTTAAAATCATGAACGTTACCACCTGTTCTTAATATACGAATACGTTTCCTGCTCGGTCCGGAGAATGGTCTCCAGATCCGGCGATTGTTCCGGTTTATGTGCCTCCATGGCAGCTGCGATGATCTCTGTAATTTCCGGATAGCGGATCTTTCCGGCCAGGAATGCCGCCACAGCCCACTCGTTTGCCGCATTGAACACCGTCGGCAGTGTGCCGCCTGCTTTTCCCGCCTCATAGGCCAGGGAAAGTCCGGGGAAGTTTTCAAAATCCGGCTTTTCAAAGGTAATTTCCTTTAAATCCCAGAAATCCAGCTTTTTCCCGTTCATCACCCGGCGCTCCGGATACGTCAGGGCATACTGGATCGGCAGCTTCATGTCTGGTGTTCCAAGCTGGGCAATCACAGCTCCGTCCTCAAACTGCACCATGGAATGAATCACACTCTGCGGCTGTACCACCACCTGGACATCGTCCATCTCCACACCGAACAGCCATCTTGCCTCCATAACCTCCAGTCCTTTATTGACCATGGTTGAAC
>CAKRJM010000036.1 GCA_934351765.1 uncultured Lachnospiraceae bacterium
CATTCGGTGCATCCCGGCGGACAAGGTACCCCTTGTTCTCCAGATTTTTCGTTCTCCGTGCAATGGCAGCCTTATCTGCATGTAAAAGCTCCGCCAGCGCCGCCTGGGTACAGCCGGGATGATGGCGCAGGGCATGGATCAGATCGATCTCCGCCGTTCCCACATCCTTGTTCCGCAGCTTACATAAGACCAGCTTTTCCGCCTCGCGGGCAATCTTTGTGATCTTTCGTTCCGTAATATCCATAAAAGCCTCCGTATTTTCCATGATCGATACAGGTTATATTGCTATTCCCAGATTAAGGCACATATATAGTTGCATCTACATCGTTGTATATACAACTATTATAGTGCAGTTTTTTCATCCGTCAATAAAAATTAGGATATATACACGCCGGCCGGCATATCAGTGCTCCGAAACCTGTACGATTTTTGTCTCCCCCTTGCTATTTCAGCTATTCATGGCGTACAATAAAGTCAAACATATGCAGACAGTCTGAACTGTTCCGTTTTAATTGACCACCATCGAATTACCAACCCTCAGGAAAGGACAGGATCATCATGGAAATCGAACGTAAATTTCTGATAAAGGAGCTTCCCGAAAATCTGGAAGCTTATCCCTCTCATCTCATCGAGCAGGCTTACCTCTGCACCAAACCGGTTGTGCGGATCCGCCGGCAGGATGACGATTATTATATGACCTATAAGGGCGGCGGCCTCATGGCAAGGGAAGAGTACAATCTCCCGCTCAACAAAGAGGCTTATGAACATCTGAAAACAAAAGCCGACGGCCGCACCATCACCAAACGGCGCTATAACATTCCTCTGGGGAGCTACACCATCGAGCTGGATCTCTTCACCTGCCCCGAAGGCCTCATCATGGCCGAAGTCGAATTCCCCACCAAAGAAGAAGCCCTCGCCTTCACTCCCCCGGAATGGTTCGCCCAGGACGTCACCATGGATCCCAGGTATCATAATAGTAATATGATCTGATCCACAAGGGAGTCAAAGTCGTGCGGCACATGCCCGCATGTGTCCGCATGACCTTGACTCCCGCTCATTCATGAGGAAGTAGTCCGACAGGACGGATTCCGAATGAATGCAGGATTGTGGGAGCTGCTCAGCAGCGAAGCAATCCGTGGAACAGATCTCCACACAGGCCTTGGGACCCGCCCTCTCATGAGGACGAAGCCATTTTCCTGGAAAATGCGCGCAGTCCGAATGAGAGCAGGATTGTGAGAGCTGCTCAGCAGCGCAACAATCCGTCGGGGATCAGCTCCCCGTGTCCCAGACCTTGAATCCCGAATGTAAAAAGGCAGATTCCGAAGAACCTGCCTTTCCCGACTTTCTTATTTTCATTTCAAAGCTCAACTCACAAATCCAGCGCCAAAAATCCTTTCTTACAGGATTCCATTCTCCCGCTGCTTTGCCAGTCTTGTGATCTGCTTCAGACCGGAGCTGATCAGCGGCAGCGTTACCACCCATGCCACAACGATCAGGGCAATGTATTTCCCGTAGGCGCCCAGGAACTGTAACGGGCAGTCCCAGATTCCATGAAGCACAACGGAGATGGCAAAGAAAAACAGAAATCTTCCGCTTGTGAGCATAGAATAGTTAAAGGGCCGTTCTCCCTTCGTTGCAGCCAAAGCCGCACCGGCGATGGCTGTCCACACTACATGGCCGCCAAGGGACAGAACGCCGCGTAACAGCGTGACATTGAGCATCACATCTGTAGAGCTGGTTTCAAGAAGATTACGGAACGCATAACCGGCAGACTCGAACACGGCGAAGCCGGCTCCCACGCAGGCTCCGAGAAGCAGCCCGTTCAGGATATATTTGGAATCGGTTTTCTTCATATAATACGCAACGACCACGATCTTTCCGGCTTCCTCTACCAGGCCGACCAGGAGTGCGCCGATATAGGAAAGGTTTCCGGCTCCTGTGATCTTATACAGAATCAGCGTGCAGACCAGTGATAACACACCGCCCACAAAGAACATGGAAACCACGCTGAAAATACTGATATTTCTCGGCGCATTGACTTCCCAGAAGAATACCAGAAGCGCAAACGGAACTGTCATGGCTCCCATGAAGATGAATCCCGGTATCGCATTGATATTCTGGAATTCCAGAAGGATAAAATACAGGATCAGGCTGGTCACAGCCAGAAATACAAATACTCTGGAGTACAGCCACGGCTTGGGCCACTGTGCTGTGATCTCGGATTCCTTCGGCGTTGTTTTCTTCGTTCCGGCGATGAAAAGCTCCTCCGTCTCTTCCTGCGTATGCTTTTTAAATACCTCTGATACCAGATCGGACAGATGTACCTCTACCGGCCCGCTCTCGCCGATCTTTTCATTTAATGTTCCTGCCACTTTGTCAAAGCTGCTCTTCACATAATCCGCCGCAGTTGCATTGACATGACTGTTTTCTTTCCCAGACGCCAGAAGATCCCTTCCGCAGTTTCCACAGAATCTTGCACCGGGTTCCAGCGCCTCGCCGCAGAACGGGCAGTGATTTCCGGCAGCTTCCGCCTGCGCATCCTGCTTTGCTCCGCACAGTGGACAGAATTTAGCCTGCTCATTTAAGATGTTTCCACAATTTGGACAACGTTTTTCCATGCTCTTTCTCCTTTGCTTTTATTCCGACATTAGATTATACTCTCTTCGGGATTTTTTCGCAAGTTTTTCCGCTGTCCATATATCTTTACTTTCCCTGCTTCACTTCCTCAAATTCTCTCTCGATCTCTGCATCAGGTTTTCCGGTTGCAAGCGATACCACCAGGATCATCGCCGATGCCACAAGGAATGCGGGAAGCAGTTCATACAGATCCCAGGCGCCGCCAAGGGGACGAACCAGGAACTTCCATACAAATACCATAATTCCACCGCTGAGTATGCCGGCCAGGGCTCCCCACTTGTTGCTGCGCTTCCAGAACAGTGCGAACAGCACGACCGGTCCGAATGCCGCGCCGAATCCTGCCCAGGCAAAGGACACAATCTTAAATACCGAGCTGTTTGGATTCCATGCCAGCAGAATACTGATCACTGCAATACCTAAAACCGTCAGTCTTGCGATGAGCATGGCTGTCTTTTCTTTCATCTTGATCCCGGCGAAATCCTGAAGCAGATTCTGGGAAACACTGGAAGCCGCCGCCAGAAGCTGGGAATCAGCTGTGGACATGGTGCAGGCAAGGATTCCTGCCATGATCACACCGGCCAGCAGTGCCAGAAGCACGCCGTTCTGTCCCATGATATTGGAAAGACGGATGATAATCGTCTCTGCCTCAGAGCTTGTTCCGAGAAGCTCAACCTTGCCTGCTGCCGACACCGCGTTTCCGATGACACCGATCAGGATCGCTACGCCCATGGAGATCACCACCCAGATGGAGCCGATCCGTCTGGAGGTTTTCAACTCACTTTCCTTCCGGATCGCCATAAACCGCAGAAGGATATGGGGCATACCGAAATAGCCAAGTCCCCATGCCAGCGTTGACACAATGCTCAGGAATCCGTAGGACGTGGTTGTCTGCTCACCTGCATGATACAGATGGGTCATGCTCAGATAACCGCTCATGCTCTTTGCATTGTCCACGACTGCTCCCCAGCCACCGGCATAGCTGATTCCAAAGAATACGACCACGATCAGGGAAATACTCATGACGATACTCTGGATCAGGTCCGTGGTCGATACCGCCAGAAAACCGCCCATAATGGTATAGCCCACAACAACTGCCGCTCCGAGAAGCATGGCCGCATGATACTCCAGTCCAAACAGGCTGTTGAACAGAGTTCCCACTGCCTTGAAGCCGGATGCCGTGTAAGGCACAAAGAAGATCAGGATCACAATGGCCGCGATGCAGGAAAGGATATTTTTCTTATCATGATAACGTCTGGAAAAGAAATCCGGGATCGTAATGGAATCGGTCTTTACCGAATACCGGCGAAGCCGCTTGGCCACGATCAGCCAGTTCAGGTAAGTTCCGATGGCAAGCCCGATAGCTGTCCATGCTGCATCCGCCACACCGGTGAGATATGCCACGCCGGGCATCCCCATCAACAGCCAGCTGCTCATATCCGACGCCTCTGCGCTCATGGCCGTCACCAGCGGTCCCAGCTGTCTGCCGCCCAGGTAGAAATCTCCGGTGTTTCCGCTGCCGCCTTTTTTCGTACAATAAAATCCAATGTAAAGCATACCTGCCAGGTATACAAGGATGGTGATCAGAATACAGATCTGTTCCATACTCATAGCTTGTTCCTCCGTTCTCCGCCCGTTTTCGGGCAACGGCATCAGTATAACACAGGTTTTTTCTGCACGCAATACAGAACGAGGTATAGACTATATCCTGTACTTTTTTATAATAAAATGCCGATTATCCCTGTATTATAAAGGAAAATCGGCTGTACGATTTTTATTCTATTTATAGTCTTGTTTGTATTTTTATTGATACACAGCTTTCGCATGGAAGCTCCCGCTATCTTTTGGGCTGCAATCCTGCTGCATAAAAAGCTGTCTGTTTCCTCTGATCAGCTCTGCGGTGCAGGGAATCCGCTCAAAAATACCGGCATCATTCGCTGTGCATACTGCTTCAGAGAATATTCTCCGCTGCACAGACACCAGTCATACATCAGTGCCCGCTCACAGAGCGCATAAAGCTTCACCATCTCGCCTGCACTCATGGCCGTTCCAAGCTCTCCGCTTTTCTGTCCCTCCACTATGATTTTCCGGAGAAGCCGGTAATAGGTACGGCTGTGATCCAGAAGATGCTTCTCCCCGGAGGTAACAAGCTGGGTTGAAAGAAGCCGGGATAAAAGCTCCATGGAAACGCTGTTTTCGATCATATCAAACAGCTCTTCATTAAGGAACAAAAGCTTCTCCATGGCGCCCATATCCTCCGGAAAGGAATCCTCCAGCTCCTCGTATTTTTCATCAAACAACGTACTCAGTGTACTGAGCAGCGCATCCTTCCCGTCAAAATAATGGTAAAAGGAACCTTTTGAGGTGTGAGAAGCCACAATGATCTCCTCCACCGTCGTATCCTCATAGCCCTGCTCATAAAACAGCTTCCAGGCCGCCGCAACAATCCTTCCTCTTGTGTTTCTTGTACTTTTCCTCGCCATGCTTTAAAACTCTGCCTTCCCTTTTTATACTGAATGCTTCACGCCGTCCCGGCTTCCGGGGGATTGTACTTCCGATGAGAAGCAGTCCGGAATCCAGGGCGGCGTTCTGTCATTTTACGCGCAGCAGACCGCATGATGCCCTTTTACTGCATCAGCTCCAGCGGATCTGTGGGAGCTCCGTCTTTTGTCACTTCAAAATACAGGCTGGTGCCCTCCACCACATAATACTTTGTCGGCTCGGCCAGTGTTCCGATGACACTGCCCGCTTCCACGAAATCGCCTTCGGAAAGCGCAGGCTCCTCAAGCTGTCCGCAGACCGCTTCATAACCATTCCCCAGATCCAGGGTTACATAATTCCCCAGCTCCTCGTCGCTTCCAACGGTCTTTACCAGTGCGTCTGCCGGAGCCTTTACCGGGGTCCCGGCCTCTCCCTGAAGAAGTACCGCGGGACTGCACTTATACTCGTCCAGAGTTGGGAAATAAATGGTATGTTCCATGGAATAATCCAGAAGAACGCTTCCCTCCACCGGCCAGATCAGGCGGCTCGTCCCATCGTATGCCACCGCATGGACCTCCTCTGCCGCCGCAGGCGCTTCGCCATCGGTTTCCTCCGTTTCTGCCACAGCCATCTCCGGGCCCGGAGCAGCCGGCTGTTCGTTTTCCGTCTCTGCTTCCGCCTCTGTTTCCGCCTGTGCTTCCTGTACGGTACCGCCTGGCTTCTGCGTTTCCTCGTTCGTTTTTTCTGTCTCCTGCTTCGTTTCTTCCTTTGTCACTGTTGTTTCGTCATTCCACAGAAGCTGTTCAGACGTTTCTCCGGATTCCAGGTAACTCCGGCTCTCCCCGTCTTTCGTCCCGGGCTTCTGCCACGCCAGAACTCCGGCGATGGCAGTTACACTTACCAGACACCCCAGCAGCATGACCAGCAATCCTTGCTTTTTTTTCACGATAATCACCTCGGTATTAGTTTTGCCCGATTACCGTGTCCTATTCAAAAATTAACTTCCAGCTTTTGGCTGGATTTCAATGGTCACATTCTGAAAATAATAAAAAAGGATTTCCTGCGCAGTCTGCCCGGCTTCTGCCAGATACTGAGCCCCGGTCTGACTCATCCCATACCCGTGTCCCTCGCCTTTTGCTGTGATCCACAGCACGTTTCCCGACCGGCTGATGGTAAAGGCCGGAGACGAAAGGGAAAGGGCCTCCGCGATCTCATCGCCGGAATACGTTTCTGTGCCAAGGACCGCACCGGTTACATACCCGGCCTCATCTCTCCCGATGATCTGAAGCTCCGCTGCCAGCTGCTCCGGGATTTCCCGCCCGCGGACTGTCCTCAGTTTTTTCGCCAGCTCCGCCGCCGGGAACCAGGTTCCGGCGGCCCCATTGATCTGAATCTGCTCCTTTTCCGGCAGATCCCAGGAGCTGTCCACAGATCTCAGATAAGGAAAGCTCACGCCTCCGTCCCTGGTTTTTCCGGCGCTCCGTCTGTGAAACACGCTGTTGATCAACGTTCCATTACAGGTCAGCACCATACCCTCCGTCTCCGAGAGTGCCGCCTGAAATTTTTTCTCCGCCTCCCCGGCAGTGCTTCCCCATGCCTCTGTGCGCTCTGTTTCCTTCCATGCTTCTGTTCCAAGCTCTGCTTCGTCCATCAGGCTTCTGCCGGAAAGTTTCTTATAAAGATATGTCCGCGCCAGAATGATCTGCGCCTTGACTGCCTCTTTCTCATATTCTGCCGGAATCTGCGCCGCCGCCATGGCAAGCGCATACTGCTCCAGATCCATCTGTCTGTCCGGTTCGCCCTGGCAGAGCACCGCACGACCGCTCTCCGGCTTCTGTCCGTTATTTTTCCGGTTCTGTTTTCCGGCCGCAAGCAACGTGATCACATAAGGAATCAGCAGGCAGCAGACAGCTGCCGCAAGGATCTTCCGCTTCATAAATGCCTCCGGACGATTTCCGAGGATCCTCCTTACAGTATACGCGAAGCTCTGCCAGTCCTATACGTTTCCGGCTTTGCTTTATTTTCCTCTCATGGTAATTGCAATGTTCCCCAGATAAACCCTTCCCGCTCCCGCCTCCAGAAGCGCTCTGGTACAGCTCTCCGCTGTGGCACCGGTGGTATAAATATCATCGATCAAAATCAGGCATGAATACTCATGCAGATCCTTCACCGCGCGGAACGCATGCTTCTCATTTTCCAGCCGTTCCTCGTAACTCAGATCCTTCTGGGCCGTAGTATCCTCCACCCGCTCCAGCAGGTTTTCCACCGGAATCTCCAGCATCTCCCCGATCTTCTTTGCCAGCAGTTCCGCCTGGTTATAGCCTCGCTCTCTCTTTTTTCTCTTATAAAGCGGCACCGGAACAAGCGCATCAGGAAACAGATTTATGGTCTGTATTCCGCATTGCTTATAATAACGCTGGGCCAGAAACTCGGCAGCCCGCCGCCGGTTTTTATATTTTAGCTGGCCTATCAGTGTCCGCATCGCATCATTATAATTGTACACTGCCATACCGCCATAATAGCTCCGCCGGTTCTTCCGGCAGTCCGGGCAGCGCCAGCTGTCTCCGGAAATTTCCTTTCCGCAGCACAGGCAGACCGGCTCCTCGACCAGTGAAAGCTTCTCTCCCTGGCAATCCCAGCAGACATCGGGATCAGCCCATGTAAGCTCCCGTCCGCAAAGCAGGCAATTTTTCGGAAACAAAATCTCATCCAGCCGTTTCATGTGTGCCTCCTCCCTGCCGTTTCCCGGCTATGTACCTCATACTTTTTTCTACAATTCCTCCAGCCGCTTGTCCAGACTGGAATACCTCCTCTGTTCCGTCTCATTGGCTTCCATGGAAAGAAATGTCTCCGGAAGTCCCACAATGCAGACACAGGCTTTTGCCCTGGTCACTGCCGTATAAAGAAGATTCCTGGTCATCAGCATACGCGGCCCCGACAGCAGCGGGATCACTACCGCCGGATATTCGCTGCCCTGTGCCTTATGGATCGTGATGGCATAGGCCAGTTCCAGCTCCTCCAGACCGCCAAACTCATAAGTCACCATGCGCCCCTCGTCATATTCTACCGTCAGCTCCTCCGCGAAGCTGTTGATCTCACGGATCACACCAATGTCCCCGTTGAACACTCCGGTTCCGGCATCAAGCACCGTTCCCGCCTTCCCGCGGATCTCCCACTCCATCTGGTAATTATTCCGGATCTGCATGACCTTGTCGCCCTCACGGAACAGTCCCTGCCCCGTCTCATGCTCCGCTTTATTCGGTGCCGGCGGGTTCAGATATTCCTGAAGGATCTTGTTAAGCCGTTCTACCCCCAGGATCCCCTTCCGCATGGGAGCGATCACCTGGATCTCATTCATGGAAATATGGAGATAATCTGGAAGCTTCTGGCAGATCAGTGTGATGAGCGCATTGATGACCGCATTGGCATCCAGCCGGCGGATAAACAGAAAATCACGGCTCCGCACAGCAATGTCTACCGGCTCTCCCCGGTTGATCTTATGGGCATTTAAGATAATATCGCTTGCCGCCGCCTGGCGGAAAATCCTGGTTAAGCGCACCACATGAAACCGCTCCGACTGGATAATATCCTTTAAGACATTGCCCGGGCCGACGCTGGGAAGCTGGTCACGGTCGCCCACAAGAATCAGTCTGGTTCCGGATGCAATAGCCTCCAGCAGCGATTCCATAAGCTGAATATCCACCATGGACATTTCGTCAATGATAATGACATCTGCCTCCAGAGGGTTTGCTTCATTCCGGTTAAAGCGTCCCTCCGTCTGAACCTCCTCCTGGGGACCGGAAACCTCCAGCAGCCGGTGGATCGTTTTGGCTTCATAGCCGGTGGCCTCCGACATCCGCTTGGCCGCCCGGCCTGTGGGCGCCGCCAGTGCCACCTCCATGCCCTCCATCTCGAAGAAGCGGATCAGTGCCGTGATGGTCGTTGTTTTTCCGGTACCGGGGCCGCCGGTCACCACCAGTACGCCATGGTTTGCCGCCTCTAAAACCGCTTCCCGCTGATGCTCATCCAGCTGAAGCTTTTCCTCCCGTTCGATCCGTGCCAGAAGAGACTGCGCCTTCTGTTCTTCCACTGCCCAGACCGAATCCAGTTCCAAAAGCCGCTTTGCCGTGTTGATCTCCATATAATAGTACTTGGCGGCATAGACAAGAGCCTGCTCCTCCTCCTTTTTCACCACCAGGCGCCGCTCCATGATAAGATCCGAAATCAGCGGCTCAACAGACTCCAGCTCTATCCCCAGAAGCTGGCCGGTGAGCCTTGTCAGTTCCTCCAGCGGCAGATACGTATGCCCGTTGGAAATGGCCTGAAGCAGCGTATAAAGGATCCCGCTTTTGATCCGGTATGCCGAATCCGCCCGGATTCCGGCCTTTACGGCGATCTCATCGGCGATCTTAAAGCCCACCCCGGCGATATCGTCCGCCAGCCGATACGGATTTTCTTCAATGATCGAATACAGCTCATGTCCGTATTCCTTAAAGATCTTTGCCGCCAGATTGACGGAAATCCCGTATTTCTGAAGAAACAGCATGGCGTCCCGCATATCCCGCTTCTCCGCCGCCCGGCTTCCGATCTCCATGGCCATACGGCTGCTGATCCCTTTGATCTCCGACAGCCGCTCCGGCTCTTCCTCAAAGATCCGAAAGGTATCGGTTCCGAATTTTTTCACGATCCGAGCCGCCAGAGCCGCCCCGATTCCCTTAATGGCCCCGGACGCCAGATAGCGCTCAATGGAAGCCGTGTCCTCCGGTTCCTGGATCTCGTATTCCTCCACAACCAGCTGATCCCCGTAAAGCGGATGTGCCTTAATGATCCCCTCCGCCCGGATATACTCGCCTTCTTCCAGAAGCGGCAGGATCCCGACGATGGTATGATCCGTCCCGCCACCGAATAATTCCACCACCGAATAACCGTTCTCCTCATTGCGGTATACGATCTTGTTGACATAGCCTGATATGGTATCCATCTGTCTCTCCTTCCGTAGTTCTGTGCAGCACACAGAGCGGAATTTTCCATCTTTGACGGTAAAAGGGCCGCAAAAAGTCCAAAGACTTTTCGGCAGCCCTGTTTTCTCTCCAGCTTATTTTTTTATTCCGGCTCTTTCTCACGCTGTCCGTGCATGAACTCGATGAATTTTCCGGTTCCGATAGCAACGGCAGTCAGCGGTTCCTCCGCGATCACCGTGTTGATTCCGGTCTTTTCCTCGATCAGCGCATCCAGACCGCTTAAAAGGCTTCCGCCGCCGGTCATGACAATTCCCCGGTCGTACACATCCGCCGCCAGTTCCGGTGGTGTCCTCTCCAAAACATTGTGTACGGCGTCCACGATCTGCATCGCAGGCTCACGGAGCGCATCCAGCGTCTCATCGGAAGTAATAGTGATCGTCTTGGGAAGGCCTGTTACCAGGTTCCGTCCGCGGACATCCATGGCTACCAGCTCCGGTCTCTTATAGGCACAGCCGATCTGGATCTTGATCTCCTCCGCGGTTCTCTCACCGATCAGCAGGTTATGCTTCTTTCTCATGAAACGGACGATTGCCTCATCAAAATCATCGCCGGCAACCTTTACCGAAGTGCTTACTACGGTTCCGCCCAGGGAGATTACTGCAATGTCCGCCGTACCACCGCCGATATCGACGATCATGTTTCCGCAGGCCTTGGAAATATCGATCCCGGAACCGATAGCCGCCGCCACAGGCTCCTCGATGATGGATACCTCTCTTGCCCCTGCCTGGTAGGTTGCATCCTCAACCGCCTTCTTTTCCACTTCCGTTGCGCCACTGGGGATACAAACGCTGATTCGGGGCTTTCGTAATGTCTTCTTGCCGAGCGCCTTGCGGATAAAATATTTTAACATTTTTTCTGTTACGGTATAATCAGAAATAACACCCTGCCGCAGCGGCCGCACCGCCACGATGTTTCCGGGGGTACGTCCGATCATCAGTCGCGCTTCCTCACCGATGGCCTTGATCTGATTGGTGTCGCGGTCAAACGCCACAACCGAAGGCTCCTTGAGCACAACGCCCTTCCCTTTGATATATACCAGAATACTGGCTGTACCAAGGTCAATTCCTATATCTGTCGATAATAACATCTGTTTTCCTCCTGTACTGAAACTGCACTTTCTGCTCTCTGTCTTTGTTCACAAATTTTCTTCTATACGATATATGACGATATATGACATGCCGTCCGAACTGCCCGCTCAGGGCTCGTCCGTCCGGAATCTTCAACGATACATTATCCGGAGCACTGCGTTGGGACCATGCCCGGCTCGACTCCGTATTCTTCTATATTATATACGAATCCCCCTTTTTTTCAATGCCTTTTTGTAACTCCGGGGATTTTCTCCCGGATTTTTCTCTTTCCGTAAAATTTCTTTCATGTTCTTCATGTTTTTTTCATAGTCTGAACATAATTTGAACACATTTTTTTCTTATACTGTAGCCATAGCAATTGAGAGATTGCTATGAACAAGCTTTTTCATACTCACGCTCGGCAGCCGAAGCTGCCGAGTCCCCCCCCCAAAAAAACACCGTTATATCGCCAGGAAGATGATTCCGAGGCGTTTTTTTATTTCTTCTCTTGTTTTTCTTTCCGCTCCAGTCTCCATTTCTCATAGTTCTCCCGAAGCTCAGAAAGCTCCGCAGACATTTTCCCGGCACTGGCAGAAGGATTTCGTCTCAGCATTTTCAGCTTTAAATACGTCATTTTCTTTTTCTGGGCCTCCCCCTCACTCTGGATCGACACCAGCTTCTCACGGAACCGGCTCATCTCCTTTGCCTTTTCCGCATCTTCCTCCTTCTCCATACGGATCAGGGCGCTCAGCTTGTCTGATACCGTATCAAGCAGCGGCGCCATGCGGCTTCCGGCTGTCTGCGACAGCTCTGCCACCCGCTCTCCCAGAGAATCCAGCAGTGCTCCCATCTGTTCCTTTGCCGCGCTGGACTTCTCACCAAGCGCTCCGCGGATCGTACCGAGCTGTTCGGAAATCCCCTCCTGAAGCTCGCCCAGTTCTTTTTTCAGTCGCACTCTGGCGTCCAGCATATCCCGGATTCCAAGGGCGACCTTGACTGATACCACCGTATCACAAAGAAAGATCACCGAGATCACACAGACCGTTACTGTCACAGCCGCTGCCGGAAGCCCCAGCACAAACGATTCCACCGGCTGATGGATCACTTTATTCAACAGCACTGTAAAAAGTCCCCAGCAAAGTGATGAGGACAGACAGATCACACCTCTATAATTGAATTTCTGATTACTGTAATCCCAGTACTTAACCTCAAAAATCGCCTCCATGGCAAGTCCGACCACCAGCTCCAGTGCTGTCGCGCCGATCATTCCGGCAAAAAACATCAGTACCACATGGGACCGGAGCCGCAGCGTTACCAGCAGCATGACCACCGCTCCGGAGCCGTAAATAGGCAGCAGCGGTGAATGAAGAAATCCGCGGTTGACAAACCGGCGCTTTCTGAGCGACACATACGTACTCTCAAAGCACCAGCCAAAAAAGCAGTAAATATAGAAAAAAAGCAGCCACTGCTGAAATGAATACGACATAAACAGACCTCCTCTATCTTAGAGTCTAGTCGATGGAGGCCGGTCTGTCAAGCCGTCTGTGCCCGGCAGGACACTGCGGTTCCTTATCCATGAAGATGACGATACTTTTCCTTTGTCGCCATTCCGCCGCGGATATGCCTCTCGGATTTGTTAAGATCCAGCACCTTTCGCGCCTGTGCCGCCAGCGCCGAATCAATATGGACAAGGCGATCCGTCACATCCTTATGTACGGTACTCTTGCTCACCCCAAATTTCCCGGCGGTCTGCCGCACCGTTGCTTTCTCCTCAATAATATACCCTGCTATTTCCACCGCACGTTCCTCGATATAATCCTTCAAGGGCTTCCCCCGGCAATGCTTGTTTTTACAGTGTATGCAGAGGAGGTAAGGGGTATACAAAAAAGATCCTCTGCATTCATTTCCTCCAGTCCACACATTGTTAGTTCCATTTTTCCTGGAAAATGTTGTCTATTTTAGTCGATTAGGGTCGCTTTTTATCGCTTCTATGGACTTTTGGTTTCTTTTACTCTATTTTTATAGTATTGTCCAATTTACTTCTGATGGCTAATCCAGGTTTAGTTCCAAAAGGAGGATTACAATGAAGGAAACATTAACCAAATTCCTGCTCCGCATTGGTGTATTCCAATGCTATGCGGGATACCCGTACTTTGTCTCGGCCGTGGAAATGGCGATCGAAAATCCCTGGCGTCTGTCCAATATCCGTCAGGAAATCTACAGGCCGCTGGCTGCCCGGTATGGTGTCAGCCTGTCGTGCATCGAAAAGGATATTCGGACAATCCGAGATGTCATCGTCCGCAATAACGGACTTGCCATTCTTGAAAAAATGACCGGTCAAAGCTTCTATTACCGGAATCCGCCTTTTCCCAAGGAGGTCATTCAGATCTTTGCTGAATGTTTCCGTCCGGATTAGCATCCGTTTATTCAGCCTTGTGCTGAATGGACGCAAAAATGCCTGCGCTTTCGATCCGAAAGCTGCAGGCATTTTCACTTTCTTATTTTTGCATCAGGACTTCAACTGCTTCACGCAGCGTTGTATCTTCTCCCACATTTCCGGGGAAAATCACATACGGTGTCAATGGAAATCTGCTTTCTTCCCCTGTCTGCCATACCGGAATTCCAGGCTTTATCTGCCCAAGAACATTTGCTTTCCTGACCGCCAGCGCTTTTGTCCCCACATCGCTGGATGTGATCCCGCCTTTTGCGATCACAAATCCAGGTGTGATATTCAGCCGGCCAACCAGAGACTGAACTGCATCTGAAATCCTTACCGAAAGTCTCAGTTCATCTTCTTTGTCTCCGGTATCCGCTGTGATCAGTGCCCTTGTTGTATAACAGCATACCGTTTTCCCGGCGCGGATGCAGGTCTCTTCCAGATCGAGACATCTCTGCACTTCCGCTTCAAATGCCGCCTCATCCTTTACTAAAGCTGCATTCAGTTCAATAAATTCCACATCTTTCAGTTTTTTGAGCTCTTCCACCTGTCGGGTTGTCTTGTCGGTATGGGAG
>CAKRJM010000037.1 GCA_934351765.1 uncultured Lachnospiraceae bacterium
AGAGCCGAATTCTATGATTATGCAGCGCAAAGCTATATCCCGATATGTGGGAAGGCGAATTGCCGGCATCAGTATATAGATGAAACCTGTACGGCTGTTTGGTTAGAAAGAGGAGGGTGTGTCGGGAGAATCGGAGATAAATGGTATTATCATTGTGATTCCTTTTTTAGCTGTGATCTGGACGGAAGTAATGAGAAAGAACTTGGGGAGTTTCATCATATGCTATCTCCACTGGGAGTAAGGATTTTTCGCGATAATTCTATTATCTGTGCAACGTATGATATTGATTTTGATGAAGAGACAGAGGAGCCGCTGGACAGCAGTGCGATCTATCGATTCCATTTTGATACAGGAGAAACCGAGATAATCTGTCCGGAAATCCAATCAGATCTTCCGGTGTATGAAGTAGTTGGGCTTTACGAGAATCAATTGATTTATCGGGAATGGACGAGAGAGTACGGGAAGCGCACAAAGATGATCGATCTTGATTCCAGAACGATTACAGAACCAATCGGAACGGTTGAATCGGCCAGAGATATGGTCATAGAAGGGGATTCTTTAATTACGACTGTAGCAGACGGGGGAGACTTTTCGGTGGCTGAATTCAATTTAAAGACGGGAGAGCAGAGAACCCTGCTGGGAAAATTGAAGGATGGGGTAAATGTTTATTGGGGAGCTGAATTAAAGCAGCTTCAGACCATTGAAACCAGGGGCTTCCGTGATTGGCATATGGAAACCTATCAATACCAGGAGGACAAAGGCTGTGCCCTTTTTCGGGAAGGGGATGTATATCATGAAATGGAAGTTCTTATGGTAAAGAATGGACAGGTGATCGGAAGAATCGGTGATCCCGGCGATGAAGACGTGATGTTTGATCTTGTAGTGATCAGTCTGGAGGATTACCTGGCGGGAAAAACCAACTGGAAACTATTAGAGTATTAAAAGAAAGGGATGAAACGATAGCTTTGAAATCATTCAGGCTATTATAACGGACGAGGAGGGCAGGGCATGAAGAAAGCGATCATAAAATTGCTGGCGGGTTTGCTGGCGGTTAGTCTGCTGTCGGGCTGCGGCGCGGGTGTTTC
Organism: uncultured Lachnospiraceae bacterium; assembly: GCA_934351765.1. Classification (GTDB taxonomy): domain Bacteria; phylum Bacillota; class Clostridia; order Lachnospirales; family Lachnospiraceae; genus Lientehia. The sequence continues at coordinate 1,086 of CAKRJM010000037.1, forward strand.
ACAGAAAACGCCTGAAAAGCAGATATTGAAATGGGCGCTTTCTAACATGAACTATGATATGACACCGTATGAAGAGGTTTTGAATGAAAAGCTGGAGGAAAAGGGATTTCCTTATGAGATTCAGTTTGAATCCATTCAGACGACTTCCGGTGATGATACGGAATCATATGTAATGGCGTATATTGACCAATTGGGGAGTGGAAATTATGACATAGTGAGCTGTCCGGGAACGGAGAATGGCTATGATTATTATGAGATTCTGGCGGAGCGGGGGAATCTGGCACCATGGGAAGATTGGCTGGAACAGACCGAAGCGGGGAAAAAGCTGAAAGAATCTTATCCGGAAATTGTTTGGGACACGCTCCGGTATCAGGATCACATTTACGGGGCGGCAACACCAAAAACCGACTGGCGGTTTTACGCCGTGTTTCAGCAGGAGTATGCGGAACAGTATGGACTGGAGCTTCATAATGTTACGTTTGATGATATGGAGCAACTTCTGGAATGTGGTCTGAAGGAAAAGGAAGCACAGGAAGATTTTGTGGTATCCTTTGGCTGGCCGTATTATTTGCAGAATGGATATGAATATACGAAATGTCAGCTGGTCTGTGCAGATACGAAACAGGAGACGGTTCGTGCAGAGTCCATTTTGGAAAATGAAGAATATCAGAACCATGTCAGGAAGCTGTATCGGTGGAAGCAGAGGGGAATGTATGATCCGGAGCCGCCAGCAACTCAGATCCAGAAGGGAAATTTTTTGGCAGCAGGATTGTATTCCTATGGAAAAGAGGGCGCAGAAGCGCTGCTTCGCGCACAATATCATATTCCGGAAAATGTGAAATTACAGGCAGTAGAGTTGCCGGAGTTTCAAATGCCGATGGCGAAAAAGGGACGACAGACCGCAGTGTGGGGGAAAAGTGATAATCAGGACAGTGCATTTCAAGTAATAGCGGCAATCTATTCGGATCGGGAACTGACAGATGCGCTGGTATACGGAAAGGAAAATGAGGATTACCAGATTGAGGACGGAAAAGTGGTGCTGCTCAATGACAGCGGTTATTTCGGAATTTATCGGAGTAAAACGTTCGGTAATCCTTATATAAAAACTCCTGGGGAAATGGATTCAGTATCCATGGGAAAGGAACTTTGGGAGGAAGCGGAACAGGCAAAGCTGTCAAAACAGATCGGAATCCACTGGGACGATTCAGAATTGAACCGGGTAATCAGTACGATCAATACAGAATTTATGGCAGACGGAACATTTCTGCTTTCCGGAACAGGAATAGATTATGAGGAGGAGCTGAAGGAATTAGAGAAGGAGATGGAGGCACTTGGACTTTCAATGGTTACAGAGCGTATGGATCAGATTTTCAGAAAGGAGACCGGCGTATGAAAAAAGGGTTAATTATGGGACTGTTCTGTATCATGATTTTCTGTATGGCGGGCTGCGGATCTTCTGATTCAGGGGAAACAAAACAGCAGGAAATAAAAGGCACAGGTTTAAAATCGGTCGATTCTATCTGGGAAGTAAATCTCTGCCGGATGAAGGATGGCATTTTGTATAATAATCCTGATGGCTCATATCTGGGATATTTTGATTATGGAACAGGTGCATATCTGCCGTTTTGCGCAAAAGCAAATTGCCGGCATGACAATCAGAAATGCCAGGCAGTTCGTTTACATAAACAGATTGTTGTTATGGGAGCAGACGAGGAGTCGGTTTATTATCTGTTTCAAGATGATAACGGAAATAATACCTTTTACCGATGTGACCGGACCGGGGAGAATGAAACGCGGATCGGGGAATTCCCTCATTTTGCGGAGGGCTGGGGAGCGAATCAGGCAATTGTCCGAGATAAAACGCTTATCATGGCAACAAATGATGATCAGTGGGATGAAAAAACGAACGAGTGGAAAGCGGCGACAAGCGGGATCTTTCAATACGATCTGAAAACCGGAAAAGCAGAAGCACTTTGTGAGGAAAAACAGTATCAAGTATTTGGGGATGGATATCAGGTACTTGGGATCCATGACAATGATCTGATTTATGCAGAAGAAACGACTGAGAAAAAAGAAATTTGGAAAATGGATCTGGATTCCAGGGAGAAAACAAAGCTTTTGGAAGGATGGTATGGCTCGCTGCTGTGGCTGGCGGACGGAGCCGTGATCCGGACCATAGAAGAGGACGGCCTGAAGCCATTGGTCGTGTATGATCTGGAAAGCGGGAAAGAGACAAAGCCTGAGGGATTGGATGGAATCAACCAGGTATTGTGGGAAAAGGAACTCAAGCTTGCGTATTATGGCGAAGGTTATAAAAAAGACTTCCGGTATAAAATCTATCAATGCGATGAAAACGGAGAAAGTCATCTGATCCGTCAGGGAGAGGAGGAAAATTTATTTTATCCGAAATATCAGGAGGGAGATCTTCTGATCGGACAGGCGGGAGAAAACTGGGATCTGGCGTATATGAAAAAGGAAGATTTTCTGGCAGGGAAAAATAACTGGACGGTGATAGAAGAGTAATTACAGGGGAGACCGTGTGAAGAAAATAGGAATATATGTATGGTGTATTATTTTGATAATAGTTTTAAATGGCTGTGGTCAGAAAAGAATGACTGGTCAGTTCGGTTCAATACAAAAATATAATTACACTTATACTGCTGATGGATTGTTATATTGTAATCCACGTACCGGAAAAGCGGAATTTTATGATTATGAATCAAAGAAATATTTCCCGTTGTGCGGGAAGGCAAACTGCCGGCATCAGGATAAAGATTTAAATTGTACTGCGGTTAAGCTGGCACGGAATGGATGGATCGGGAGAGGGGAAGATAAGTGGTACTATCAGCTTGATGGAGATAATGGCGAAAGGGCTTTTTATTCCTGTGATCTGGATGGAACCAATGAAAGGAAAATAGGAGAATTTCCATATAGGATTGATAGTGATGGAATTACTATTTGCCAAAGTGATTCCATAATTTTCACTTCATGGGATCTCGTATATGAGGAGAAAACGGACGAAACATATTTTGCCAGTGGAATTTATCGTTTTCGGCTTGATTCCGGAAAGGCGGAGGAAATCTGCCCCCAAATTCAAGAAGAACTTCCGGTTTATGAAATCATTGGAAATTATGAAAATAAACTAATCTACAGAGAATGGACAGGAAAAATCGGTAAAAAAACAAAAATGATTGATTTAGACAGTAAGGAGATAACGGAGCCAATCGGAGAGAAAGAGACTTTTGGAGATATGGTTATTGACGGTAATTATCTGATTGGTACAGTTGTGGAGGCGCAGGGGTGCACCGTAACAGCGTTTGATCTGCAGAATGGAAGCAGCAGGGAAATATTGGGCGGATTAACGAATAATCCGAAGATTTATTGGGGAGAAGCGTTAAAGCAGATCCAAACCGCAGAAACATCGGAATTTCGGGATTGGCATAAGGAAACTTATCAGTATCAGGAAAATAAGGGGTGTACTCTTTTTCGGGAAGGGGATGTATATCATGAAATGGAAGTTCTTATGGTAAAGGATGGAATAGTAATTGGATACGTTGGAGACATTGGGGATGAAGAAGAGCAGTTTCATCTTGCAATTATCAACTTGGAAGATTACCTAGCAGGAAAAACCAACTGGAAACTATTAGAGTATTAAAAGAAAGGGATGAAACGATAGCTTTGAAATCATTCAGGCTATTATAACGGACGAGGAGGGCAGGGCATGAAGAAAACGATCATAAAATTGTTGGCGGGTTTGCTGGCGGTTAGTCTGCTGGCGGGCTGCGGCAAAGCGGTAAAAACGGAAGAAAAGAAGGAGGTTTCTGAAAAGCTGGTTGATGTCTGCGAACATTTTTTTGAGACCTCAAAGGGAGAGTATCGGGCGATTGATAAGGATGGAAAGGATATAACGGATGACTTTTATGAACAGTATCAGTCGGCTTATACGGAAAAGGATTATGAAACCATAGCGGATGCAGCGGCGAATGATCTGAAATATATCAAGTGGACGGAGCAGACAGAGGATCAGGAGAAGTCCTCTGAGCTGACAGCCAGAACGATAACAGGGGATTTTTATGTAATGGGGCAGGCAAAGGAGCTGTTTAAAGGAAAGTCCTTTGATATGGTTTTCAGCATAACCGGAGAATTTCAATTCTTAAAGGAAACCGGAGAGGTTCAGGAATATGGGGATTCGATGTTCTCTGTGGAATATTTCAATGCAGGAACAGGGATCACTTATATGGCACAGGATGTGTCCACCGAAGCCAGAAAAAATGCGGACGGCCAGGTGGAGTTCTCCGCTGATTTCAGTGTGAAGCTGTCCGGGCAGAATGAGAAAGGCGATGTAGGGGAGGAAATCGCAGGGCCGTATCATGGGGAAGCCCTGGGAGAGGGAGAAAAGAAATAAAAATTTTATATGGGAGGCGGCAGGATGAAGAAAACACAGATCAGTATGATGATACTTATGCTTCTGGCGGTGCTGTTGGCAGGCTGCGGAGCACAATCTTCGAAAGAGTCTGCCGTCTCCCATATTGTATGGGGAGTTTTTACCAATCAGGAGGATTCGTTCCCGGAGGAATGGCAGAACGGATTTAATGAACTGCTGAAGGCGAAAGGCATTTCGGCGGAGGTGGAGTTCTGTCCGGTGATTGTTGACCGGAGGGCGGAGGGGCTTCCGATCGGGAGCTATCAGGAATATGGAGAATTGTTTGCAGAGCGAGTGGACGGGTGCGACCTGTTTACAGATCTTGGTGTTTTTGGATTTTATCAATATTATGGAAATTTTATTCGAAAAGGGTTGTATGAACCGCTGACACCATATCTGGAAACGGAAACGGGAACGGCGCTTCGGGAAAGTTATCCGGAGATTTTCTGGGAGGCGATGAAAGCGAACGGAACGATTTATGGTGTTCCATCGCGGTATGGGATTTATGACCGTTCCTACGGGGTACTGCGAAAGGACGCCGCAGATGCCTATGGGCTGACAGAAGAAGATTCGATCGGAGATCTGGAGCTTCTGGAGCTGGCAAAGCGGTTTTCGGAGGAGCAGGGGATTCTGTATCAGGTTCCGGGTGGAGAGCTGATCCTCCCAGAAGAATTTGAAACCATGTGGGAGAGTGATCTTCTGGCAGCATGGAACAACGGAGAGGAGTTTCAGGTGGATTCCATGATGGAAAATCCGGTGATTCAGGAGCGGATTGAGGCGTATGACAGTTATGAGAAAGAGGATTACTGGAAGTACAGATTCGATCCGGCAAGGAATCAGCTTTTTGGGACGTATGTGCGCTCCTACAGTCCGGAGGCGGCTGTTCGGACGGTATGTGAAATGTATGGTACAGATCCAGAAGAGTATCTTGCAGTGAAGCATCGGGATCTGCCGTTTCGGCAAAGAGGCACAGTGACTGGGATCTGGTCCGGATCGAAGGAAAAGAAAGCTGCATTCTCGGTCCTGCAGGCGGCCTTCAGTGATCCGGAGATTGCAGAATATCTGGCATATGGACAGGAAGGAAGAGAATATCGGAGAGAGAATGGATTTATTGTGACGGTGCGGCCGGTAACGGAAAACAGTCAGATCGATACCAGGTGTATGACAAATCATCTGCTGCTGACACCGGAAGCGGGGGAGGATGAATCAAAACAGACCGTTTTAAGGGACTATTATGAACAGTGTCAGAAATCCATATTATGTGGAGTATGGTTTGATTATAACGCATACAAGACAGAAATAAAAGAAATGAGCCGGGTTGTCAGTGAAAACGGATGGTTTTTGGGAGCGGCAGCGGATGGAAAAGGAATAAAGGAAAGCCTGGTACAGATGAAAGAACAGCTTTCTGATATCAATCTGAAGGGACTGGAGCAGGAGTTTTCCGGACAGCTGCGGGAACAGAAGTGAGGAGGTACGCATGAAAAAACGGCTGATGACAGGGATACTGTTTCTGGGAGTTATGTTCGGAATAGCTGGATGTGGGGAGAAAGAGAAGGAGCCGGTTTCTCTGACCTGGAGTGTGTTTGCGGACTGTGAGGATTCTTTTCCAAAAGAGTGGCAGGATGGATTTAATGCGCTTTTAAAGGAAAAGGGAATCTGTGCAGAGGTGCAGTTTCAGGCGGTTTCGGTTGACTGGCAGGCAGCGGGGGAGGAATCCTTCGGAACCATCTGCAGAAACGGATTTGCCGGGCAGACGAAGCAGAGCGATATTCTTACGGATTTCGGGCGAACAGAGGATGTGTGGTGTTATCCGGATTATATTCGGAACGGAATCTATGAAGATCTGACTCCGTTTATGGAAACAGCAGACGGGAAGAAACTGAAAGAGGCATATCCAGAGGCCATCTGGGAAACGGTTCGATATGAAAGGAAAATTTATGGGATTCCCAGCTTTGGTGAGCTTACTTTTTCCGAGTATTTTGTGATGAAGAAAACAATGGCCGAAGCTCTTGGAATTTCGGATAAAACAGAATTACCAAAATCGGAGCTTCTTGCGTTGGCAGAAGTATATTCGGAGAAGAATGGCAGAGTGTATAAGATTCAGTACGGATCACTGACTGCACCGGAGGGATATGAAGTGATTCCTGGGGCGTCCTGGTTTTTAGCCGGAAAGATGAATGGAAACTATGAAGTCAGTCTGCGACTGGACAATCCGGCGTATCTTCAGATGTTAAAGGAATATCAGTCGTATCATGAAAAGGGAATATGGGACGGGATCAGCCTTACGGATCCAAATCTGTTCGGGTACAGCGTCGGAAGTTACAGTGCGGAAACCGCAATGCAGGCTGCTTCGGCAGAAATGGGATTAGATCCGGATCAGTATCAGGTTTTTCATGTGGAGGATTATCCGCTGTTCCTTTCCGGAAATACAACCGGTATTCACAGATCGTCGGAACATCAGGAGGAAGCTTTTCAGGTTCTGGCGGCGGCTTTTTCCGATGAGGAGCTTGTAAATTATCTGGTTTACGGAAGAGAGGGAATAGAATATCATCTGGAAAACAGAAAAGCGGTGGTCGATCGGGGAATTACAGAATCGGGCGGTGTGACAACAAAAAGCATGAGCAATCATATTTTGTGTCTACCGTCTGAACGAGAGACCGAGCAGAAACGGGAAATCCTGATGGCATATTATGATACACTTCCGAAATCCATCTTTCTGGATCGCTGGATCGATACCGCTCCTGTGCAGGAGGAAACTGCAAAACTGCAGAAGGCGTATGGATATGAGGAATGGCAGGATGGATTGACGGATGACCTGGAGCGCGATATTCAGGAAGTAAGAGAACGGATTTCCGGCACAGAAACGGAAACAATCCGAAAGCTGCTGGAAAGTCAGCTGAACGAGCAGGAGGAGACATGGGAAGACGGAAACAAATAACAGCAATGATTCTGGCCGCGGTATTCCTGATCAGTGGATGCGGAGGCGCAAAGCAGACGGTTCGGACATCCGAAAAAACGGAGAAAGATGGAATCCGGTCAAATGGTTTTTCTTGTGTGACCGATTATGGTGTACTGTTCTGTGGAAATACCGATATGCTGTACCTGTATGATTATGGTGCAAAGGAAGCGGTGCCGTTCTGTGCCCGTCCCAATTGTCGTCATGATTCACGGGACTGTACGGCAAAGCTGTTTGAAGATCGGGCAATCCTTCCGGTCCTTTACGAAAACGGGCTGTACTATATGAAGCTGAACGGGAGCGCGGACGCATGGGAATATTGCAGGGCGGATCAGAACGGGGAAAACGAGAAAGTGCTGGCAGAGGTATCCTATGATGTGATCAATCCGCTGAATGCCATTTTATATCATGGAAAAGCTTATATGATCGGAGAACGGGCCACGGTTCAGGAGGATGGCCATTACGATGGGAGCAATGACGTGTTTTCGGTGGATCTGCAGACCGGGGAAACAGAAACGATACTGACGCAGACCTTTGGAACGGATGGCATTGCATTGATTAATTTCGAGCATGCAGAAAACGGAACAGCATATCTTTATCTGTACGGAAGAAACATAACAGAAGGATTTTCCGACGGATATTATGCGCTGGACATGGAAACGAAGAGCATTACCCGGCTGGAAAATGAGGAAAACAGTTCTGCCGGTGCCTGGGGAGACGGAAGGATGATATACAGCCGGATCAATGGCGCGCAGGAGAATGGATTCTGGAGCTATCGGCTGGATAACGGAGAAACGGAAAAGCTGTGTTCCTGCGAAAATCCGGGGCGGGGGCTGATGATGAAGGATGGATTTTTACACAGAGTCTGTGATTCCGAATATAAAACCGGACGCTGGCATTTCTATGAATGGGACACCGGGGAAGACCGGGAACTTCAGAAATCTGATACAGAGGAAGATTTTTTAACAGAGCTTGCCGTTGAGGCAGACGGAGAGGAGCTTCTGATCGGATGGTATGGGGAAGGAGAGGCGGAAGGGCATTATCTGATCCCTGCGAAAGCATTTATGGACGGATCAAGAGACTTTCAGTTTTTGTGTACGGTGAATCAGTAGGTGCTGGGATTGGAAGAGGGAAAGAGTCAGTAAAGATCGGCCTGAGAATGACAGGGGAGGAATTGCATGAAGAAACGTCTATGGATTTTATTGTACGGTTTATTGGCCTTTTTGCTCGCGGCGGGAGGCTGCGGGAAAACGGATAAGTCAAAAAATGGCAGTGCGGCAGACGGGATTGAGTCGATAAAATGGGATAACTGGACATATTTTGATGAAGGGATTGTATATTCCAATCCAATGACCAGACGGGCAGAATATTATGACTATGAAACGAAGCATTATATGCCGCTTTGTGTAAGGGCAAACTGTCGTCATCTGCCAAATGATGAAAACTGTATGGCAGTTCGACTGACAATGAATTCAATGGTTGGAAAAAGCGGGGATTCATGGCTGTACCTGGCCGACAATGGTGTGGGGAGATCCTTTATGCAGTGTGATCTGGATGGGGCAAATGAAAAAGAAGTAGTGGAATTTGATCATTTGATTGAAAATCGTGGCTGTATTTTTACAGATGATTCCATTATCGTGGCAACATGGGAAGTGGAAATGGATGAAGAGGGTGAAGACTGTGTTTATGTATGCGGAATCTATCGGATCAAGATTAAAACCGGTGAAGTGGAGACCATATGCCCGGCAACAAAAGAAAAAATTCCCAGATATCTTCTTGCCGGGGTATATGAAAACAAACTGGTTTATCGGGAGTGGACAGAGGCAGGAATGACAATCCGAATGGTTGATATGGAAAACGGTGAAGAATCAAAGCCGTTGGGTGATCGGGAAATTGGCTGGAATGACTGCATTGTAGCCGGGGAAGAACTGATTTGTACAGAACAACTGGAGAATCATAATGAAATCCTGTCCCATGCGCTGGTCGTTAATTTAAAAACCGGAGAAATCAGGCAGATCATGGATTTTGGACAGGTCGATGTAGGACCGAAGATTTACTGGGGAGAGAAGGAAAAATTCCTTCGAGTCACAAAAAAAGAAGGGGGAAAAAGCTATGCGATAACGTATCGCTATCAGGAGGAAACCGGCTGTCAGTTTCTGCGAGAGGGATTGTGGTGTGAGGAACTGGAGGTTCTTTCCGTAAAGGACGGTACGGTGATCGGAAGAGTCGGGGATATAGGAGATGAGACACTGATGTTTGATATGGCAACGATCAGTCTGGAGGATTATCTGGCTGGGAAGAGTAACTGGGAGATGTTGGAATATTAGAAGCAAGTGAATTTGTATGCGGAAAAGTTATTCGGAAAATCATGACCGGTTAAAAATAATATCTGGGATTGGAAATCGACTAAGTGCTGAAAAATAGAAAAGGGTGCTGTATGAAAAAATATTGGAGAACAGGTCTTTTGGGTGTAGCGGCAGCTCTGATTGCTTTAAGTGGATGCGGGGAAAAGACATCGGTATCGGAAAGCAGGGAACGGGATTCCTGGGGGTTTTTGAACTGGACATTTACAGCAGATGGTGTTCTTTACCGCAATCCGAATCCGCCGCAGAATGGAAAGGCGGAATATTATGATGCCCTGTCGCAAAGTTATTTTCCCCTGTGCGGCAGAGCAAATTGTCTCCATAAGGATGATACCTGCAGTGCAGTTCATCTGAATAAGGCGGAGCTTCTGGGGCAGTGCGGGGATCGCTGGTATTATCTGATGAACGAGGAGGATGGCAGCCTGGCGTTTTACAGCTGCGGTATGGATGGAAGCGGAGAAAAGAGGGAAGGGGATTTCCCTCATAATAATTATGGTTCAGTCGGAACGCGGGCGCTGTACACAGATCATTCTTGTGTATATACAGCGGAGGATGTGGATCTGGGAACGGAGCAGCCGGTGGGGGAATGGTATTCGGAGCACTGGAACAGCGGGATTTATCAGTATCAGTTTGATACGAAGACAGAACAGGTACTCGTTCCGGCAGAAGTGGATGTTCATATGGAACTGATTGGAAAATATGAAGACAAATTGTTGTATCGGCAGTCAGATGAGAATTCCAGTGTGATGGGAATGCTGGATCTGGGAACAAAGGAGATCAGTCATCCCATGGGTAAGCGGTTCCTGACACCGGTAAACAGTTTCCATGACGGGCTTTTGGCAGGCAATCTTCTGGAAAATGATACACGAAGCATCGTGGAGTTTAATCTGGAAACAGGAGAAGTGAATGAAATCCGGACAGGATTGGAGCAGGGCGCGAGGCTGTACTGGAGCCGTGATCTGAAGCTGATCACAGAAGCGGAAAAATCGGACAGTGGGATCAAATATCGAACATATCAGTATGGCGCGGATGGAAAGCAAAAACTGATCCGGGAGGATGAAGAGGGAAATTGTCTGGAGGTTATGGCAGTAAACAATGGTATGATTTATGGCGAACTGGACTTGGATGGAGAAACGGTATTCAAAATGGCAACGATCAGTCTGGAGGATTATCTGACTGGGAAGAGTAACTGGACGGTGCTGGAGTATTAAAAATTTCCAGTCGTGGACAACTACAAGTACTTCTTACACGAAGAATTCACCAAGCCGTGGCTGGGTACAGGTTGCTGTTGTGTGGAACAATTCATACAATCGAAAGAGGGCCGTCAGGTGTGCGCTCAGAAAAGAATTTTGGAAGCGGAGAGGAAAGGAGGAATCATGAAAAAATTAGGTTTTTATCTATTGAAGTACATAACTTGCTTTCTGGTGATCATATTGATTTATGGAATTGCACAGTGGTTCCTCTATCCCGTAAAAGAAAGCAGAGCGGACGCCTATGCAGAGAAGATCGGAACAATCTGTAAAAAGGCAGAGACGGACGGTTCCCTGATTTATCTGTGTGAGACCGGAGACGGAAAACAGGTGGTGGTATTAGCGGAAAACCTGTGGTTTCCGAACCGTTACCGGAAATACGAGGTTACCGAGAAAAAGCGTCTGGATATAAACAGCCGGAAAGAATATTATCAGGTGTTCCGGGATGAAGCCGGGATTCACGTCGGTGAAGTGACAAACGTAAGTGGCAAAAATAGTTCATCGGTCTTGTTTGGTATGCTGATCATGCCGCTGTTTGTTGTTGCGATCGCAGAGAACATCAGAAAACGGATTAAAAGAAAGAATGGCTGAGCCCAACATCAAGAGTTACTAAGAATTCGGCTGCCATACAGGAAGTACAGTGAGAACAGGAAGGAGGAATTATAATGACGGTATTTTGGAACGGATTCTGGACAATTATCCCCGTTTTAAGCGGACTGCTGAAGGTGGTAACCTGCGGGTTGGTAATTGCGGCGTGTATTAAATATCTCAGGGCGAAGTAATCTGCGGAGGTGGTCAAGATGATTCTGCTTTTGCTTCTTGGCGGCCTGCTGGTCTGGCCGATGATCGCATGGCTGTTAGAAAAAGTAAAGTCCGGGGAATCCCTGCTGGTGCCGGTCGCATATTTGACTATCTATACAGAACTGCTGCTGGTATATTGGCTGGTTATGATGCAGAAGTAGGGGCAGCAGAGAATAAACAATAAAAAGAGATCTTGCCGAGCCCAGTCCCACCCATGCCCGCAGGCGGCACATACTCTAGTTGCCGCTGCCGGTCATGGGAAGTGGAGCCTGGAACCGGAAGAGGGCTCTCGAAAGCTTGAGATTGTCCTTATGAGAAACTATGATAGTCAATTGGCAGGCAATCTTCTGGAAAATGATACACGAAGCATCGTGGAGTTTAATCTGGAAACAGGAGAAGTGAATGAAAT
>CAKRJM010000038.1 GCA_934351765.1 uncultured Lachnospiraceae bacterium
CACCCAGGCCAGCCAACCGGCACATTCTCCAGTTGCCTCTGTCTGGCCTGGGCAGTGGATCCGCGAGAAAGGAACATTACCAGCCGGAGGCGTGCATATTGCTGTGCAGGGGACGTCCCGAGCCCCGGCACTTCCTGAGACCAAGCATCAGCGCCGGACGAAGGTTATGTGCCGCTGGCCGCGAGGTATAAGCGGGAGCGGTCTCCCGGAGCAGCAGTGTGCCGCGAAGGCGTGAAAGAAGTGAAAGGAACGGAAAATCTGCTCAGGACTTGCACAGGAACTTTAAATCTGATAAAATAGCAGGAGTTTCGGGCGAATTTTTGTGCAGAAAGGATCAAAAGATGGACAGAAAAGCAAGACTTTCGGGAAAGAACCGGGTGGTGATCAAGATCGGTTCTTCTTCTCTGACCCATAAGTATACCGGATATCTGAACTTGAGCAAGGTGGAAAGGCTGGCGAGGATCCTGACAGATCTTCAGAACCAGGGCATGGAGGTGGTTTTAGTAAGCTCAGGCGCCGGAGCCGTTGGCCGGAAGACCATGGGCTATATGGAACGGCCGGGCAGCCTTCCGGAAAAGCAGGCGCTGGCAGCCATCGGCCAGGCAAAGCTGATGATGACTTATCAGAAGCTGTTTTCCGAATATAATCAGGTGGTAGCACAGATCCTGATGACAAAAACTACCATGCTCAACGAGGATTCCCGGATGAATGCAAAGAATACCTTCGATGAGCTTTTAAAAATGGGTGTGATCCCCATCGTGAATGAAAATGACACGGTGGCGACCCATGAGATCGAATTCGGTGATAATGACCGGCTTTCCGCGATTGTAGCGGCGGTGATCCAGGCAGATCTTCTGATTCTCCTTTCTGATATTGACGGGCTTTATGAGGATGATCCGAAAACCAATCCCGATGCGGCCTTTGTAAGCGAGGTGACCGAGATCAACGATGATCTGGTGGAAATGGGAAAGGATACCTCCGGAAGCAATGTGGGAACCGGCGGTATGTCGGCGAAGATCGTAGCGGCACGTATGGCCACAGATGCCGGGATCGACATGGTCATCACCAATGGTGATGATGTGGAAAATATTTACCGGGTACTGGACGGAGATCCTATTGGGACGCTGTTCCTGGCCCATAAAAATAAAAATTTTAATCTGATGGAATATCTGACTGCATATTAAAAGAAGGTGGAAGCATGAAAAAATCATGTCTGGTACTGGAGGGCGGAGCCACCAGAGGCGTGTTTACCGCCGGAGCGCTGGATTATCTCATGGAACAGAAGCTGTATCTTCCCCATGTGATCGGTGTATCGGCAGGCTCCTGCAATGCCATTGATTATGCGTCCATGCAGCCCGGGAGGACGAAAGACTGTATGATCCCCCGACGGAAGGAGGATCAGTATCTGGGACTTCGCAGTATGCTCCGGACAAAGACGCTGTTCGATATGGATTTGATTTTTGAAACCTATCCGAAGGAAACCTATCCCTTTGATTTTGAAACCTACCGGACATCGCCGGTGGGCTGTGAAATGACCGTTACCAACTGTCTGACGGGAAAGGCCGAATACCTGGATAACCGGGAGGATCTGGAAGCGGTATTGAAGATCTGCCGGGCGTCCTGAAGCATGCCGGTGGTATCAAGGATGGTGGAGATCGACGGCGTGCCGTATCTGGACGGCGGTGTGGCGGATTCCGTTCCTGTGGCACATGCGCTTCGGGAGGGCTATAAAAAGTGTGTGGTGATCCTGACAAGAAACGCAGGCTACCGGAAAAAGCGTTCAAAGAAGGCCGTGGGAATTTACCGGACGGTTTATGAGAAGTATCCGGAGCTGGTAAAGGCCTTATATCTGCGTCCGGTGGTCTATAATCATACCATGGAGCTCATCGAGCGTCTGGAAGCGGAGGGACATCTGTTTGTACTTCGTCCGGAGATGCCGGTAGTATCACGGACGGAGCAGGATACAGAGGCGCTGACGGCATTTTATGACCATGGCTATGAGCAGATGAAGAGCCATTATGAGGCCCTGTGCCGGTATCTGGAATGATAAAAAGCTTCAGGAATGCGGGAAGTCTGCCTGTGCGGGCGTTTCCGCCGCCAGCAGCAAAAAACGGAAATACGGAGGAATTTTCATGACGGATGAGAAGATCAAGCGGATCAATGAATTATATCATAAATCAAAAAAGGAAGGACTGACACCGGAGGAGATCAAAGAGCAGGCCGATCTGCGCCGGGAGTATATTGCTTCCGTACGGAAAAATCTGACCAGCTCCCTTCGAAATGTGAGTCTTCTGGAGCCTGACGGCTCGGTAACGGATCTTGGAAAGATCATTGACGCAAAGGAAAAGCGCGGAAATTAGAATGCAGACAGAGGAAAAGCGCAGCAAATAAATTCAGGTAATGGTGCGGAGGCAGATCATGACAAAAAAGGAGATCCGGAGGGAAAGCAAGGAACGCCGGAAAGCACTGGGAGAGACTCAGGAGATCGAAAAAAGCGAACAGATCCGGAAATGGGTGGCTTCGCTTCCGGAATATCAGGCGGCAAAGACGGTTTACTGCTATGTGGATTATAACCATGAGGTTCATACCTGGCCCATCATGAAGCAGGCACTGGCGGACGGAAAACAGGTGGCCGTCCCGCGGGTGGAGGGCAAGGAGATGGTATTTTGCTATATCACCGGGGAAATGGATCTGGAGTCCGGATATTCCGGGATTCTGGAGCCCAAAGTGGGGCTTCCCATTGCTGAGGAGGAGAATGCGTTTTTTATCATGCCCGGGGTAGCTTTTGACAAAGAGCATCACCGGATCGGCTACGGAGGCGGCTTTTATGACCGGTATCTGGAGAAATGGCCGAAGCTTAAGACTGCGGCTGTTGCCTTTTCCTGCCAGCTGTTTGAAGCCGTACCCTTTGAAGCGTTTGACATTTTGCCGCAGATCCTTGTGACGGAAAATGGGATCAGCAGGCTGTAAGGAGGCAGAGCGATGGAGTTACTGGAACAGATGGAGGATATGGGAAGGCGGGCGAAGGAGGCTTCGTATCTTCTCGGACGCCTTGGCACAGAAGAAAAAAATCAGGGACTTCTGGCAGCGGCAGACGGACTTCTGGCACATACAGAATCCATTCTGGCAGCCAATGCTCTTGATATGGAGAACGGCCGGAAGCGCGGCATGCATCAGGGGCTTTTAGACAGGCTTGCGCTTAATGAAGCGCGGATCGAGGCCATGGCCGAGGGATTAAAGCAGATCGTAACCCTGGAGGATCCCATCGGGGAAGTCCTTTCTATGAAAAAGAGGCCCAACGGGCTTCTCATCGGAGAAAAGCGGGTGCCCATGGGGGTGATCGGAATCATTTATGAATCCAGGCCAAACGTGACAGCAGATGCCTTCGGCTTATGCTTCAAGGCGGGAAATGCGGTGATCTTAAAGGGCGGAAGCGATGCGATCCATTCCAACACGGAGATCGCTCTGGTTCTGCGAAAGGCACTGGCAGCCTGCGGACTGCCGGAGGATGCCATTCAGCTGGTGGAGAGCACCGACCGGGCGGCAGCCAAAGCCCTGATGACCATGAATAAATGGATCGATGTGCTGATCCCCAGAGGCGGTGCGGGACTGATCCGTACCGTAGTGGAAAACAGTACGGTACCGGTCATTGAAACAGGAACCGGAAACTGCCATATTTTTGTGGATGAAAGTGCCGACATCGACATGGCCGTGGATATTATTTTCAATGCAAAGACCCAGCGGATCGGCGTGTGCAATGCCTGTGAATCGCTGCTGATCCATAAAGGAATCTCCGAGGCACTGTGGCCCCGCTTAAAAGCAAGGCTTCAGGAAAAGCAGGTGGAGATCCGCGGGGATGAGACGGTCTGCTCGCTGGTATCGGAAGCCGTTCCGGCCACGGAGGCAGACTGGGGAACCGAATATCTGGATTATATTTTATCGGCCAAGACGGTGGAGACTGTGGATGAGGCCATTACCCACATCAACCGCTATAATACCGGCCATTCCGAGGCTATTATCACAACGAATTACGACAATGCCCAGAAGTTTTTGGATCAGGTGGATGCGGCGGCGGTCTATGTCAATGCTTCGACCAGATTTACCGATGGCTTTGAGTTCGGCTTTGGCGCAGAGATCGGGATCAGTACCCAGAAGCTCCATGCCAGAGGTCCCATGGGCTTAAAAGCACTTACCAGCACGAAATACATCATATACGGGAACGGACAGGTGCGCCCGTAGCGGCGCGGGACCGATCCAGGAAGGAATATCATTCAGTGGAATTTGAAAACAGTGCAACTGCGGCACCGGAGAGCGAGCCGGAGCGCCAGCAGTATTTTATGGAACAATTAAAGAAGCTTGTGGCAGAGCGGGAGAGCCGGGCCGGACGGAAGCTGACAGCCTGTATCCAGACCTTCGGCTGCCAGATGAATGCCAAGGATTCGGAAAAGCTGCTCGGGATCCTGGAGGCAGCAGGCTTTCAGGCAGCGGAGTCGGAGGAGTCCGATTTTGTGCTCTATAACACCTGTACGGTGCGTGACAATGCCAACCAGCGTGTTTACGGCCGCCTCGGCTATTTAAACAGCTTAAAGAAAAAGAATCCGAAGATGATCATTGCCCTCTGCGGCTGCATGATGCAGGAGCCGACGGTGGTAGAGAAGATCAAAAAGAGCTACCGCTTTGTGGATCTGATCTTCGGGACCCACAACATCTATAAGCTGGCGGAGCTTCTGTATCTTCAGATGACCGAACAGAAGATGGTGGTGGACATCTGGAAGGATACTGACAAAATCGTGGAGGAGCTGCCTGCAGAGCGGAAGTATTCCTTTAAGTCCGGCGTCAATATCATGTACGGCTGCAATAATTTCTGCAGTTACTGTATCGTTCCTTATGTTCGCGGACGGGAGCGGAGCCGGAAGCCGGAGGATATCGTAAAAGAGGTGGAGGCACTGGTCGCAGACGGTGTATGCGAGGTCATGCTTCTCGGCCAGAATGTCAATTCCTACGGAAAGACCCTGGAGGAGCCCATCACCTTTGCGGAGCTTTTACGGCGGGTGGCAGCTGTAGAGGGGCTGGAGCGGATCCGTTTTATGACATCCCATCCGAAGGATCTTTCCGATGAGTTGATCGAAGTCATGCGAGACTGTCCGAAGATCTGCAGACATCTCCATCTTCCGGTCCAGTCAGGAAGCTCACGGATCTTAAAGAAGATGAACCGGGTCTACAATAAGGAGCAGTATCTGGCACTGGCAAAGAAGATCCAGACAGAAATTCCGGATCTGTCCCTGACAACGGATATCATTGTGGGCTTCCCCGGTGAGACCGAGGAGGATTTCCAGGAGACACTGGATGTGGTGCGCCAGGTGCGCTACGACAGTGCATTTACCTTTATTTATTCCAAGCGGACGGGGACGCCTGCTGCTGCCATGGAGGATCAGATTCCTTACGATGTGGCACAGGAGCGGCTTTCCAGGCTGTTAAAGGAAGTACAGAAGATTTCCGCCGAGCGCTGCGGCAAGGATGTGGGAACGGTCATGACGGCTCTTGTAGAAGGGATCGACGACCATGATCCAACCCATGTGACCGGACGGCTCAGCAACAATATCATGGTGCATTTTCCGGGGGATGCTTCCGAGATCGGGAAGATCCTTCCGGTTGAGCTTACAGAATCCAGGGGCTTTTATTATATGGGGAAACGGGTGGAATAGCGTATGAACGTATGGCTGAAGGAACAGGTACAGAATCGGAAACAGGCAGGGCTTCTGGCCCTGTTTCTGGTGATCCTTGCGGGCGGAATTATCACATTATGTCTGACAGGAGCCTCCGATGCCCGTTTGTTCGGCCGTATGCGTGTCGTGCAGACAAAAGCCGGAGCTTCTGAAGAGATACCGACAGCTGCCGGTCCGATGCAGACAGAAGCGCAAAGCCTGTCCGGAAAGCTTTCCTATGAACAATTCCGGTCCGGGGAGCTTCGGTACTGCGGTTATCTGGGACGGCTGAATATCCATGCCGCTCCGGACGAAACGACGGAAATTCTCGGCCATCTGGTTTATAAAGATCCGGTGCAGGCTTTTTTCCAGGAGCAGAATGGTTATGTAAAGATCTGTGTCACCAGAACGGACGGAGCCCTGGAGGGATACTGTCTGAAGGAAGAGCTGACACCGGAGGAGCCGTCTGACGGACGGATTTTTCTGAATGTGCCGGATTATAAGCAGTATGATCCCAGATGGGGCGGACTGTCTCTCGGCGGAAGCTATGAGACCATTGAGAGCGCCGGCTGTACCACTACCTGCCTTGCCATGGCCTATACCTATCTGGAGGGACAGGAGACAACTCCGGATGCCATGATGGAACGGCTCTGGTATAACGAGCAGGGGATGCTGGGATTTCCGAAGATCTATACCCGTTATGACGGCGGCGATTATCTGGATGTGATCCTGCAGAAGCTGCAGGCAGGGATTCCCGTCTTAGTCGGCGGGAAAAACAGAAATGGCGGCCAGCACTGGGTTCTTGCTGTGGGCTATCAGGGAGATGGTTCCCAGTTAAATACCGGTGATTTTCTGATCAATGATCCCAATTCATCGGAACGGCCGACCCTGGCGGAGTTTTTCGCGGATTATCCGCAGTTTAACAAGATCGCATATAAGGAGAGCTGATGAGTAAACAGACCATGTCACCCATGATGCAGCATTACATGGAGACAAAAAAACAGTACCCGGACTGCATCTTATTTTACCGTCTGGGTGATTTTTATGAGATGTTTTTTGATGACGCCAAAACCGTGTCCAGAGAGCTGGAGCTTACGTTGACCGGAAAGGAATGCGGCATGGCGGAGCGGGCGCCTATGTGCGGCGTGCCGTATCACGCACTGGACAGCTATTTAAGCCGTCTGGTACAGAAGGGCTATAAGGTCGCCATCGCCGAGCAGATGGAGGATCCGAAGCTTGCCAAGGGTCTTGTGAAGCGTGAGGTCACCAGAATCGTCACACCGGGAACGCTGTTGGACAGCCAGGCCCTGGATGAAACAAAAAATAATTATCTGATGAGTATTGTTTATCTGGCCAGGTCCTTTGGGATCGCCGTCACAGATGTGACCACCGGAGAATTTCTGGTGACGGAGGTGGATTCTACCAGGGCGCTGCTGGATGAGCTTTACAAGTACACGCCCTCGGAGATTATCTGCAACGAGGCTTTTTATATGTCCGGGGTTGATTTAGAGGAGTTAAAAAACCGTCTGAATTTTCTGATCACGCCGTTAGAGAACCATTACTTTGATGATGCGGTCTGCCGGGATACCCTGAAACGCCATTTTCATGTGGGAACCCTGGCCGGACTGGGGCTGGAGGATTACCGGACAGGACTGGTGGCTGCGGGCGCTGCCATGAATTATCTGCTGGAGACCCAGAAAACCTCCCTGTCCCATATCACCAGGATCACGCCTTATCGTTCGGGAAAATATATGGTGCTTGATACCTCCACGAGACGGAACCTGGAGCTTCTGGAAACGCTGCGGGAAAAGCAGAAACGGGGCTCGCTTCTCTGGGTGCTGGATAAGACCAGGACCGCCATGGGCGCGAGACTGCTGCGGAGCTTTATCGAGCAGCCGCTGATCGAACGGGAGGAGATCCTGAAGCGGCAGGACGCCATTGAAGAGCTGAACGGCTCCTACATATCCAGAGAAGAGCTGATCGAGTATCTGAATCCGATCTATGATCTGGAGCGTCTCATCGGACGGATCTCCTATCAAAGTGCCA
Organism: uncultured Lachnospiraceae bacterium; assembly: GCA_934351765.1. Classification (GTDB taxonomy): domain Bacteria; phylum Bacillota; class Clostridia; order Lachnospirales; family Lachnospiraceae; genus Lientehia. Next base: position 7,752 of record CAKRJM010000038.1, read on the forward strand.
GCCCGAGAGACCTGATTGCTTTTAAAAATTCCCTTCAGATGCTTCCGCCTATCAAAACGCTTCTGGAGGAGTTCCATACACCGCTGCTTTCCGGGCTCCGGGAGGATCTGGATCCACTTTCCGATCTGGCAGATCTGATCGACCGGGCGATTGTGGAAGAACCGCCTCTTGGGATCCGGGAGGGCGGGATCATAAGGGATGGCTACAATGAAGAAGCCGACCGGTTAAAGAAGGCAAAGACGGAGGGAAAGACCTGGCTCATGGAGCTGGAGGCAAGGGAACGGGAAAAGACCGGGATCAAGAATCTGCGGATCAAATACAATAAGGTCTTCGGCTATTATCTGGAGGTCACCAATTCCTTTTTATCCCAGGTGCCTGAAACCTATGTCCGGAAACAGACCCTGACCAATGCGGAACGGTTTACCACTGACGAATTAAAGAAGCTGGAAGAGATCATTTTAGGAGCGGAGGACAAGCTCTTTATCCTGGAATATGATCTGTTCTGCGAGGTACGCAGTACCATTTCCGCAGAGGTTTCGAGAATCCAGAAGACAGCCCGCTGCATTGCTTGGCTGGATGTACTGGCCTCGCTTTCGGTTGTGGCATCCAGAAACCAGTATGTGCGCCCGAAGATCAATGAAAAGGGAGTCATCGATATCAAGGAGGGGCGTCATCCGGTGGTAGAGCAGATGCTGCGGGACGATCTGTTCATTGCCAATGACACCTATCTGGATAACGGTAATCACCGGCTGTCCATTATTACCGGTCCCAACATGGCCGGTAAATCGACCTATATGCGCCAGACAGCCCTGATCTGCCTCATGGCACAGATGGGCAGCTTTGTCCCGGCGGCATCGGCCAACATCGGGATCAGCGACCGGATCTTTACAAGAGTCGGGGCATCTGATGACCTGGCCAGCGGCCAGAGTACCTTTATGGTGGAGATGACGGAGGTTGCCAATATCCTGCGGAATGCCACAAAGGACAGTCTGCTGATCTTAGATGAGATCGGCCGCGGAACCAGTACCTTCGATGGTCTTTCCATTGCATGGGCGGTGATCGAATATATTTCCAATCCGAAGATCCTGGGTGCCAAGACGCTGTTTGCCACCCATTATCATGAACTGACGGAACTGGAGGGCTCTTTAAAGGGAGTCAATAACTACTGTATCGCAGTCCGTGAGATGGGAGAGGACATTGTGTTTCTCCGGAAGATCGTCAGGGGCGGCGCCGACAAGAGCTACGGAATCCAGGTGGCGAAGCTGGCCGGAGTGCCGGAGCCTGTGCTGGAGCGGGCCAGAGAGCTGGTAGAGGAGCTTTCCGAGGCCGATATTTCCGTCCGGGCAAGACAGATCGCCGAGGCAGAACCGGCCGTGCCGAAAAAGAAGCCGGTGCCGAAGCTGGATGAGGTGGATTTAAAACAGATGAGCCTTTTTGATACGGTAAAGGACGATGATATTTTAAAGGAGCTGGAATCTATGGAGCTTGCGTCCATGACGCCCATCGACGCTCTCAATACCTTATACCGGCTCCAGAACAGCTTAAAGAACAGGTGGTAATATGCCGAATATCACAGTATTAAGTCAAGAGACCATCAACCAGATCGCAGCCGGGGAGGTCATCGACCGGCCTTCCTCGGTGGTGAAGGAACTTCTGGAGAATGCCATTGATGCCGGAGCTACTGCCGTGACCATTGAGATCCGGGACGGCGGAACAACCATGATCCGCATTACCGACAATGGCTGCGGGATCGAGAAGGAGCAGATTCCGACGGCTTTTCTCCGTCATTCCACCAGTAAGATCAAGACAGCCGCTGACCTTTTAACGGTCTCCTCCCTGGGCTTCCGCGGCGAGGCACTTTCCAGTATTGCGGCGGTGTCCCAGGTGGAACTGATCACAAAGACGGCCGGAGCATTGACCGGTGCACGGTATCAGATCCATGGCGGAAAAGAACTTTCGCTGGAGGAAATCGGCGCGCCGGAGGGCACGACCTTTCTGGTACGGAACCTGTTTTATAATACGCCGGCCAGAAAGAAGTTTTTAAAGTCGCCCCAGACCGAGGGCGCGTATATCAGCAGCCTGGTGGAGCGTATGGCCCTTTCCAGGCCGGATATTTCACTCCGCTTTATCCAGAACGGGCAGACGAAGCTTCATACCTCCGGAAACCACAACCTGAAGGATCTGATCTATATGATCTTCGGGCGGGAGATCACCGCCAACCTGCTGCCCATTGAGGCGGACGGGGATCATATGACAATCCGGGGCTTTCTCGGAAAGCCGGTGATTTCCCGAGGAAACCGGACCTATGAAAACTATTTTATTAATGGGCGATACATTAAAAGCGGGCTTATCAATAAGGCCATCGAGGACGGCTTCCATTCTTATATGATGCAGCACAAGTATCCCTTTGTGGTTCTGCATCTTATGGTGGAGCCGGAGTTTTTAGATGTCAATGTCCATCCCTCCAAGATGGAACTGCGGTTCCGTAATCAGGAAGAGATTTATGAGCGCCTGAGCCGGTCGATCCATGATACGCTGGCAGGAAAGGAGCTGATCCGCCGGGTAACGCTTTCGGAACCGGAGGCGGAACCGAAGCAGGCAAAAACAGACGCCGGGCCGGAGCCCTTTGAGGCACGCCGGGCCGCACGGGAGCAGAACCGTTCGTTCACGGGAGATGGAGGTTTCGGTTCACAGGGGAATCTGACCGGCCGTGCAGGCTTAAACGGCGGAACCGGGCTTTCCGGAACCGTTCGGCCGTCCGGGGACTCAAAGCTTCCCGGTTTTTCCTCGGCAATCCCGCCGGTGGAGCCTCCGGCATTTTTAAAAGAGACGGCGGAGTATTCGGCAAAACAGAAGACAGACGGGCTCCTTCCGCAAAGGGAAGGTGCAAAGCAGCGGGTTCCTATGGATGATTCCGGCAGCCGGAAGCCGCAGCAGGAGCCTCCGCACCAGATGGAGCTTTTTGAGGAGGCTCTGTTTACAAAGGAAGCCAGAAAAAGCTATCGGTTCATCGGCCAGGTGTTTGAAACCTACTGGCTGATCCAGTATGAGGATCAGTTCCTGATCATCGACCAGCATGCCGCCCATGAAAAGGTGCTCTACGAGCGGATGGTGCGGGACCTGCGGGAAAAGAAGATCTACGGGCAGCAGGTAAATCCTCCCATGCTTCTTTCGTTAAGTGCCCATGAGGAGGAAATTTTAAACACCTGCAGAATGCGGTTTGAAGCCCTTGGGTTTGAAATCGAGCATTTCGGCGGAAAGGAATACGCCGTCCACACGATTCCGGCAAATCTTTACGGGATCACTCAGAAGGAGATCCTGCTGGAGCTTTTAGACAGCCTGTCGGGCGATTACGGAAAGGAATCGGAGGAGCTGATTTTGGAAAAGCTGGCGTCCATGAGCTGCAAGGCGGCAGTGAAGGGCGGTGACCGGATCAGTACGGCGGAGGCAGAGGCGCTGATCGATGAGCTTTTAAACCTGGAGAATCCGTACGCCTGCCCTCACGGCCGTCCTACCATCATTTCCATGAGCCGGAAAGAACTGGAAAAGAAATTCAAGAGGATTGTATAGGATATGAAAAGACCATTACTCATATTGACAGGACCGACAGCGGCAGGAAAAACCGCCCTGTCCATCCAGGCGGCAAAAGCCTTTGACGGGGAGATCATAAGCGCTGATTCCATGCAGGTCTATAAGGGCATGGACATCGGTTCCGCCAAGATCAGGACGGAAGAAATGGACGGTGTCCCGCACCATCTGATCGATGTGCTGGAGCCGGAGGAGCCCTTTCATGTGGTAAAATTCCAGGAGCTTGCCAGGGCTGCCATGGAGGGGATTTATGAGCGGGGGCATCTGCCCATCATCACCGGCGGGACCGGCTTTTATATCCAGGCCCTGTTATATGACATTGATTTTACGGAGAATGACGCAGATCCGGCTTACCGGGAAACACTGGAGCGACTGGCCATGGAACGGGGCGCGGCTTATCTACATGGATTATTAAAAGAGCGTGATCCGAAGGCTGCGCAGGAGATCCATGAAAACAATGTGAAGCGGGTGATCCGGGCCCTGGAGTTTTATGAAAAGACCGGAACGCCGATCTCAGTCCATAATGCGGCACAGCGGGAAAAGGAATCGCCCTACCGGTTTGCCTATGTGGTTCTGAACCGGAACCGGGAAGAGCTTTACCGGCGGATCGACCGGAGAGTAGATCAGATGATGGAAGCGGGGCTTCTGGAGGAAGTGGATACGCTCCGGAAACGGGGCTATGACCGGTCATATGTCTCCATGCAGGGACTGGGCTATAAGGAGCTTCTTGCTTATCTGGACGGGGAATGTACCCTGGAGGAAGCAGTTTATATTTTAAAACGGGATACGAGACATTTTGCGAAACGCCAGCTTACCTGGTTCAAGCGGGAACGGGACACGGACTGGCTTTCACTGGATCAGAAAACAGACGAGGAAGCGCTGGCAGATCTGACAGAGATCCTTAAGCGGCGCGGCGTTATCAGTATATAGAAATCGAGGAAATGAAATGGAAGCATTAAAGCAGTTTTATGAAACCATGGGAATCGACCGGCGGGTGCTGGAGCTGGGGGAAGAGGTGGAAGCATCCTTAAAGGAGCGGTTTGCGGCTCTTGATGAGACCGCCGAGTACAACCAGTTAAAGGTTTTGACGGCCATGCAGAAGAACCGGGTGGCAGAGGCTCATTTTTCCGGCTCCACCGGCTACGGTTATAATGATATGGGACGGGAGACCCTGGAGCAGATCTATGCCGATGTATTCCATACGGAGGCCGGGCTGGTAAGGCCCCAGATCACCTGCGGGACCCATGCGCTTAACGTGGCACTGGCAGCAAACTTACGTCCCGGCGATGAACTCCTCTCCCCGGTGGGAAAGCCGTATGATACTTTGGAGGAGGTCATCGGGATCCGCCCGTCCAAGGGTTCTTTGCGGGAATACGGGATTACATATGCCCAGGCGGATTTAAAGCCGGACGGCTCCTTTGATTTTGATGCGATCCGGGCAGCGATCAATGACCGGACGAAGCTGGCAACCATTCAGCGTTCCAAGGGCTATGCCACAAGGCCGACTCTTTCAGTGGAGCGGATCGGGGAGCTGATTGCCTTTATCAAATCCATCAAGCCGGACGTGATCTGCATGGTGGACAACTGCTACGGAGAGTTTACGGAAACCATTGAGCCGACTGATGTGGGGGCGGACCTCTGCGTGGGATCTCTGATCAAGAATCCCGGCGGCGGACTGGCGCCCTGTGGCGGCTACATTGTGGGAAAAGAGGACTATGTGGAGCAGGCGGCATACCGGTTAAGCTCACCCGGCCTCGGAAAAGAGGTGGGAGCAAGCCTGGGACTCAATCAGACCCTGTACCAGGGCTTTTTCCTGGCACCGACGGTGACAGCAGGCGCCATCAAGGGGGCAATCTTTGCGGCGGCTTTATATGAAAAGCTTGGATATCCGGTGTTCCCGTCTTCCGGGGCATCGCGCCATGACATTATTCAGGCCA